>JBAXGK010000153.1:0-5285 GCA_037139435.1 Candidatus Omnitrophota bacterium
GCATCGCCTACCTGGCTGGTTTGTTTTTGGATATCATGGAAGTTGATGCCAGCCAATATGCCAGCATGAGCATGGAGATGCTGCAGAAAAAAACATATCTGCAGATTTTGTATCATTGTGAAAATTATCTGGATAAGCCGCCACTTCTATTTTGGTTATCGTCGCTTTCATACTTCCTGTTTGGAATTTCAAGTTTTGCTTACCGTCTGCCTTCCTTTTTATTTACCCTCTTGGGAATCTATTCTACCTATCGATTGGCCAGTTCATTGCATAACAGGCAGGTTGGGATGCTGGCTGCTACGATGCTTGCAACCTGTCAGGCCTGGTTCCTGTTCAACCACGATGTTCGTACTGACACGATGCTTACCGGCTCAGTAATTTTTGGAATTTGGCAAATCCATGAATTCCTGAATGGGAGCAAAATGAAGCATCTTATTCTGGGATTCGTTGGGATCGGTTTAGCCATGCTTTCCAAAGGACCAATTGGCCTGATTGTTCCCATATTTGCCTTTGCCCCGGATTTCATATTTCGTCGTAAATGGAAAGATTTTATCCGCTGGCAATGGATCGTCGGACTTGTTGTTTTAATCGCAATACTTAGCCCAATGTTGGTTGGACTTTATCAGCAATATGGACCCTACGGATTTCGGTTTTATTTCTGGATTCAAAGTTTTGGACGTATTACCGGCGAAAATGTCTGGAACAATAATCCCGATCCTTTCTTTCTATACCATAGCTTTCTGTGGGCTTTTCTTCCCTGGAGTATCTTAGCAGTATACGCTATTGCAGATCGGTTGAAATTGATTTATCTGGAGGTAAAAAGTAAACTTCCACGAACTGAAATCTTTACGATAGGCGGTATCGTACTGACATTCATTTCACTTTCGCGTTCACATTATCAGTTACCGCATTACATTTTTGTGATTTTCCCTCTCATTGCTGTAATAACTTCTGCAGAAATTGAAAAAATTCTGCTTTTCAGACCCAAGGCACTCAAAATACTGAACAACTCCCAGTTTGTGCTATGCTGTTTATTATGGATTTTTAGCCTGGTGCTTTTTGGATTTTTTTTCTCCGGAATGAATTGGATGATCTGGTTAGTCTGGGCAGCGATGATCGGCGCTGCCATTCTGATTTTCTATAAAAGCAAACGGAGCATTGCCAGTCTGATCGTACCTTCGGCTCTAACGATAATAGGTATCAATATTATTCTAAACCTGCATTTTTATCCGTATATTTTATCTTACCAGTGTGGACCGGCAATCCGAAAAGTCATGGATGAAAAACACATCCCGGTTCAGCATATTTATGCCTATAAATACGTTGGATTATCGCTGGAACTTTCAATGCACAAGCTATTGATGCCGATGGACGAACAAATGATAAAAGACAGCATTGCGGCAAACCGGAAGATTTGGGTAATTACCGATTCCAAAGGATTTTCAGAAATTGCTGAAAGATGCAAACCAAATCATACCTATACGTTCGACGAGTTTCATGTCGCCATGCTGACTTCGGATTTTATCAATCCAAAAACCCGAAAAAATTCACTGATCAAAGGTTATATTCTGGAATTCGATAAACCATGAAACAGGTAGCCAAGAGTCAGTATTTGCGATGCAGAAATTGATTTTGCGTGATTTCTACAAAAAATTCTTGTCCAGGTATTCCTGAAATTTGTCTTTGTACTGATCGCTGACCGGAATGTAGGTTTTGCCGAAAATGATGCGGCTTCGTTCAATGGTGTCGATCCGGTCGAGGTTTACGATGAATGAGCGATGTACCCGCATAAACCTGGTTTCCGGCAGTTTTTGTTCGAGCGATTTCATGGAATTGAGTGACAAAACGGGCTTATCTTCTCCGGTTGTATAAACTTTGATGTAGTCTTTTAATCCTTCGATGTACAGGATATCGTTGAAGTTGATCCGCCTGATTTTGTATTCCGATTTCAGGAATAGAAACTGGTTATTCGCTTCGATGGAAGGAAGTGCACTCGCCTCTAATTCCGACTGTTTTCGCGCTTTCTGTGCGGCTTTCAGGAATTCTTCGTAGCTGAAAGGCTTCAGTAAATAATCGATGGCATTCAGTTTAAAACCTTCGAGTGCATACTTTTCATATGCGGTGGTGAATATGATTTTAGGCGCATTTTCGAGGCTCCGGGCAAATTCAATTCCGGTCAGGTCGGGCATCTGAATGTCAACAAAAATCAAATCAACTGATTGAGTTGAAAGAAAATCGATGGCATCCAGCGGATTATCGAAAGCCCCAATCAGTTCAAGGAAAGGAGTTTTGCTGACGTAATCGCTCACTAAGCGAAGGGCAAGTGGTTCATCATCAATGGCAATTGTTCTCAGTTTCATCCCTTTATTTTTTCTTTTTGGATAGAAAGTTCGATGCAGAAAATCGTGTCCTTAATTTCAATTTTCAGTTCGTGTTTTTCCGGGAATAGCAGGCCAAGTCGTTTCTTTACGTTTTCAAGTCCATTAGCAACCATTACGGGCGCATCGGCCTTCGGAGCTTCACCCTTGGGGGCAGCGGCGGCGTCGGCGGCCTTCTTGGCGGCTTCGGCTTCGGCGATGGCGGAGTTGACGGAAGCGAGGCCTTCAGAGGCGCCGACATCCTTGGCATCGATCGCGAGGATCGATTCGAACTTGGCCTTGGCAGCCTGCAGGTTGCCTTCGTCGCGGGCCTTCAGGGCTTCGGCGAGGAGCTGAGGCTTGCGCGCGGCGGCATCGCCGTCTTGGGCGACGAGGGAGCCGGCGGCGAGGGCGAGAGCGAGAGCGGCCCAGGCGAGCTGCGATCGGTGGAGGTTTTTCATGGGGTGGGTGCGTTAAAAGTTATTTCTTTGCGTTGGTGGCCTTGGTGGAAGGAGGAGGAGTAACCGGCTTCGGCTTAGCGACCGGAAGAGGCGCGACGGCGGCGGGGGCCGCGTGAGGAACTGGGGTCGTGGACTTAGAGGCGGAAGCAGGAACAGAAGGGGTCTTTGACTTAGGAGCGGAAGGGTCAGGAACCGGGGCAGAAAGCTCCTGCGTATCAATCGTCACTTTCTTCGGCTTCTTGGGGTTAAGGGCGAAGGACTTATCAAAAGTCACGGACTTGTTGGCCAAGTCAATGGCTTTGACCACGTAATTGGCACCGTTTAGGTTAAACTTACTCCCAACGGAATGCAGGGTGAGTGTCCAAGCGGGGTCGGACGGCGACGATAGAACGATGTCGGTGCGCGCGACGAACTCCAAAGGCTTTTCGTCGTCGATCTCGACGATTTGTCCGAACTGACGGTCATCGACCGTCAACAGATTACGAGTGAAAGGGATACCATCGGCATCCTTGCCCTTGACGACCCTGAATGACTTGAGGGTGAGGTATGGGGCTTCCGCGATAGGCTTGTTCAGTTTGCAGTCGTCGATGTACTGCTTGGTCTTCACGTTCTTGAGCGTGAAGAGGCGGTCTTCTTCCTTCTTGCCGGGTCCCAGCGTAGACTGGACTAGCATGAAGGTGTAAGTCGGATGGCCGACAGAGACCAGGGCAACGCCGAAGGGAGGCATTTCTTCGGCCTTGCGGCTGCGAGGGACGTAATCCTTGAGGGCCGCATCCCAGACGACGTCGATCGTCGTGAAGAGGTCGTAATCCCAATTGTCGTCGTTCTCCTCCGGAGTCGGCCAATCCTTGACGTTGTCTTCGAGCGAAGCACGAGGGGTCGAAGGATAGGCCTCGCCGCGAGGGGCGGCTTCCTTGAGCAGCTTGATGGCGGCGGCCTTGCCATCCTCATCGGGGACGATGGGGGCCAGCAGACCGGGGGCGAGATACACCACAGAACCGGCGATGAGCAGGAGCGCACCGAGGATGACGAGGATGATGTCCTTACGGGAATTCATGTCCGGGATGCTTTATTTCTTGGGTTCACCTTCGGCGCTGGCCGCAGGTTTCTCCTCGGGGATGGAAAGATAGTCGATCTGCACGACGAAAGAGGAGAGTTTGCGGGGCACGACGAGCACGCGCTGATCCACTAGCGAAGCAGCCGGCTTCGCGCCGTTAACGACGGCCGGCTCTTCGGAACCGAAGAAGCCACCGAGCAAGGCAGGGGCGGCAGTCGCAGGGGTGGGGGCACCAGGCAGCGCAGCCAAAGCGGCGGGAGCGGAAAGGAGCTTCTCGACCTCCTTGGTCGCCAAGCCGACATCGATCGTCGTGATAGCGACGGGTCGGCCGGAATTGCGAACCTTGTTCACGAAAGTGCGCAGGGTCGGCGTGTAGCCGACGAAACGGACGCGAAAGGAAAGGGAGTCGACGAGACCGCGGCGGTCAAACGTGCGGGTGGGTTGGAATTCGTCGACTTCGTTCTTAGAGCCGTCCGCATCAGGCACGAAGGTACCCGCGCCAGGCTTGCCTTCGGGCACCAGGAGGAAGGTCTCGATGGGCTCGCGATCGATGGACTCGATGAGCAAAGGAGATCCGGCCGGGCGGGATTCGATGAGCTGACGAACGATGAAGTCGATGATCTGACGCTGCTGGTCGACCTTCTGGAAGTCGCGCTTAGGCGCGGTGCCCTGATTGTGGATGTAACGATGGAAGCCGAAGGCGGTCGGGTCGTTCGGCGTCAGTTTGATACCCTGGTCGGCGGCGAGCTTGCGCCAGCCATCGACGGACTCACGAAGGAGAGCGCTCAGATCGGCGGAATTGGCGGAAGCCTTTCCCTTGATGGCCAAATCCGGATTGCCGGCGATCGCGGCACGAAGAGAAGCGAGATGAACTTCCAGTTCCTTGACGTCGGCGGAAGCCGCTTCGACGTTCTTATCATTGAGCGAGACGGGGGCAGCGCCCGGCACGAAGGCATGTCCGTTCAGCAAGGCGGCCTGATCCTTGAGCGCGCGTGTCAGGAGCAGCTTGGAGGAAGTGCTACCGCGGTAGGCCAGGAAAGCCATGGCGCAACCGGCGATGAACAGCCCGGCGATCGCGATAAGCGCGAGGTTGAAGCCGAGGTTTTTCTTGAAATTCTGCATGGCTTAGAGGGCCTTGTCCTTTTGGATGACGAGGGTGAGGGTGGCCTTAGGGGTCATCCGGATCTCGGTCTTGTTATCGGCAGCCTTCATGGTCTGGTCGGTGACGAAGATTTCGTTCTCCGGGACGGAGCTGACGTAAGGAGAGGTGCGGACGACAGCGAGCAGGCGGCCGATATGGGCCTTCTCGGCGTGCGCGCGGTACTGCGTAACGTCGAACGAGACCTCGGCGAAGAGGAAGCGGCCGGAGATAACCACCTTGGTCACCACGAACGGAGCGGGCGCCGGCTG
>JBAXGK010000154.1:0-5279 GCA_037139435.1 Candidatus Omnitrophota bacterium
GAGGAGAGTCAGTATCTCGAGGATCGGTCGGGTATATGAGTCCCACCGGCCATCCGAAGGTTTTCAGGAGTACTTTTAGCTTCATAGCATCTTGATTCTTCACAAGTTAACTCAATTTGAGCGAAAAGCAGTTACGTACGATCTAACCGAAAGTTAGCAACTGACCTTCCCCAATTAAGTGGACAGCTTATTAAGTTTGGTGTTGCCGTTTGCGCTCGAGTCGCCCATTTCACCTACTCCATTAAATCAGAAGGCTTGCGGCTCGAATCACCAATTTGCTTGCGCCGAGCCCCTCCATCTTGAACCGAACCTTTAGAAGTTTTGCAGAAACGTGATCGATCGGAAAAAAGATGTTCTCGCACGATAAATCGAACGGCTCAGACTGACCATCGTTGATTGTACACACCCCAGGCGTCAGATCCCCATAAGGCGCGGCGGCAATCGTGAGGCATAGGAAGCGGGCACCAGAACGCATTAGGAGCGTGAGGCATCCGAACAAGCCGCGGAGACGCCACGCCTGCTTCCCCTCATCGCCATCAATCTGCTCGAAGTCCTGATCGAACTCAACACGGGCATCGGCGAGGTCCACTAAATCTACCTGAAACTTCTCGAAGTACCGCGCATACCGCGTATTGTCTCCGCCATGAATCCCTTCCGTGATAATGCAGGCCCTGCATCCCGCGGGCGGGTTCCAGCTATGCACTAGCCGACGGAAGCTCTGATAGCGCGGGCCATTCCAGATGTCCTCCCATTCCTCAGTATTCAGGTTACCGAGAGTCGGCCCGATCATGCAACAGGCATGGACAACACCGCTCGAAGCAATGTACGTTCGGTCCCATGGCCACGAGCAGGGACAAATGCCCGTCTTGGGTCCGGCTTGGGCGAAGTCCAGGCCAGTCGCGTGTATCGCGAGCAGTTCATTGAGCATGAGCCGTGCTCCCGGCGTCAGGTGGTCAAGCCAAAGCGCGTTACCCTCTTGTGCGCGGCTGCAGATAAGGCTAAGAAACGAGGACGGCAAACCAAGCCATATCCGAAGTTCCCGAGCCACGGCCATCCCCTCCAGCGAGGCGGGCGCAATGACGTCGGACGCTTCAAAGGGCGACTGACCGCGCAACGCCTCGATGCCGTTGTCACCTAAGAGAGCCTGAACGAGAACAGCCGAAGCACCATACCGATGCGCCATGAGGACCAGATCCGGAAGGTCGCCGAAGGTGTCCTTCGTCGCCACGCAGACAAACTCCAGCAATCCACGGCTCTCCGGTCCGGCCTCCTGACGGCAGCGCTTCACGAGAGAAAGTGTCTCCAGAAGCCGGTCCCAGCTCTGTAGAGGCCGGAGGAAGCGGTACGTCTCCGGCCGCGCACCGTCGATCGATACCGCGATGGTAACTGGAGCGCGGACCAACCGCCGAACCAAGGCCTCGTCGTGAAGCAGGATAGCATTCGTCGTGAATCTCACAGGCACTCCGCGCCGTTCGCAGGCCTCGATGATCGAGTAGAACGACTGGGCAATCAACGGTTCTCCGTTGGCTTGTGCCACGATGCTTTCCGCGCCATCGACCAGCGCATCGATCGCCTTACGCATCACGGCCTCGGACATATCGACGCCAAAAGTATTATGGTAATGGCTACAATGACGGCACCGAGCGTTGCACCGATTGGTCGATTCGATCATGGCCTGCTTCGGCCGGCTAGGGGCGAAAGGATTCAGACCTTCAAATGTTTTTAAATTTGTACTCATTAATATTTCACCTCATCATACCTTCTTGCGATTTCCTCTGTCATTTCGTTCTGCTCTCAAGATAATGCACCGAAGTTCCTTTAAATATTTTTTTCAACTCTTGCATTCAAAATCGTTAATCTTCGTCAGGAACATCAAAATCATCCCTTACCACAGCCCCCATCGGTCATCCGAAGGTGTGTATGCGCATTCTCTTAAATGGTGCAATTTATTAATAAGAGTTGATCCGATTCTGCGCGAAAACGCTGCTATTGCCTGACCGGCTGAACGATTACAGTATGCCTCCGTTTGGTTAAAAAATTACTAACCTTACGAAAAGCTAGAAAGTCTTGCTGCCAAGCTCAGGCTTATCAATTTTCACTTTATCATCGTTATATGAAAAATAGCTTATATTCGTTGATGAGGTCCCCTTATTTTCCTCATTTGAATAATAGGAAACTTCCTCAGCTACTTTTAATGGCAGAAAATTATCTTTACTTATCCACACTTCAAACACTCCATTAGTTTTGCCATCTCTCAATTCGGGGGGCAAAGATTCCATATCCACTGATTCTTTGCCGAACAAATATTTGATAACAAAATATTCGATTCCATCTTTAGCCGCAGAGCTTATAGAATCTCTCTTGTATCCCTTCTCGATGCCTTCTAATTGTTTCATAATCCCTTCGGGGGCATAGGCCATACACATTGCCCTGCGATTATCGTCATTTTCTTTTGCCCAACCGAAAGCTGGATTAAGAACATAATAATCATTACCTATCACTATCCAGCCATCCCACAGTCCCTCATTCGAACCCTCACTTATAACTTGCTCCACCTTAAATCTGTCTGGACTGATAAAACTTACGTTTAACTCCGCGGAATCACTTTTATTTTCCTGCGCGTTAATTGTAAAGGAGTTTTTATATTCCATCTTAACGTTGTAGGATTTTGCATCCTTAAGGGTCTCACCGCATTTGGCAATCAATTGGTTATAATCCATCGACGGTTCTTGGGCGTAAACACTATCTGCGATTAAACTCGCCCCCATTAAAAACAAAACGCATAGCATCAAGCTTCTTTTCATATCGCCTCCTTTTTCAGTTGCGTTCAGTCCTCTCACTAACTTTTCTCCTGATGATCATTTATTTTTTTAAGAAGATCCAGCATCATCATGCGCAAACCCCGCCTCTGGTCATCCGAGGGTTTTAGAAGAATTTTTTTAGCCATAGTGACTTCTTTATTCTCGGACTAGAAAATCAGAAAAGAGAGCTTTAAGATTTTGACGAAGATCAGCAGAAATGCCGGCCGTGGGGATGGCGCTCTCACGAAGCTCTTTGTCAAAGCAATGATCGGGGTGGAACATTTGAAGAGCATACCGCTTGCACCCCTTCTTTGCAAGTTCGCGGGCCATGCCCAGGACATCCCCTTCCGAGAGAACCGCGGGATGGAACGTGGTGCGAAATTCATAAGCCACGCCGCTTGCAAGGACAAACTCCACGCTTTGCCGAACCTTATCACCACTTCCCGCAACCAGCGTCACCTTCTCGTAGAGATGAAACGGCGCTTTGATATCAAGGCCAACCCAGTTGCAAAACGGGAGTACTTGCTCGAGACGTTCGGGAATCATGCCTCCGGTGTGAAGGCCGATCTCAAAACCCATATCCTTGACTGCTTTCATCCAAGCCGGAAGATGTTCATGGATCGTAGGCTCCCCGCCAGAAAACACGATCCCATCAAGGTGGCCCTTACGGGAGTCAAGAAAATGAAGGATTTTTTCGAGCGGAATAGTCTGGCCGGAGGACGGCATGCCTGCCTGCAGGTCCGGCAGGGGCCAAAACTCAGAGTTATAACAATAGCGACATCGCCACGAACACCCCTGAAGATAAAAAACCCCGGCCAGGCGGCCGGGGAAATCTATCGTCGTAAAGGGCGTAATGCCCGCGACGCAAATATCGCTTAGATCACTTGCACCGTTTTCCATTGATCATTACGGGTTAACGGTCCCGATACAAATCGATCTCAGCTGCGCTGAGACCGGGGCCGTCCAAACTACCTTTTCGAAAAAGAAATATAAAGTTTGGCCGGTGCTAGCAATGCGAACCCTTAAATAATTATCGTAACGCATTACTTGCAGCCACACCCGGCTTCTTTGGGTTCGGCGAAATATTTCCGTTCATAAAATTCGCCTTTTTTCCCCACATTGAATCCGGCGACTGGGCGGTGATATCCCATCACGCGCGTCCAAACTTCGCAACGCGTCCGCTCTTCATCTTTTAAAACGATCTGGTCTTTGGTCATTTGCTCCCCCGTTAGAGATAGGAAGCGCTTTCTTCAAAGCGCTTCCGTTCACTCCTAAAATTTCTCACTAAAACACAAAAAATTCTTGTTGCCTCTGACACAGAAACAAACCCCGCTAATCTCTAACGGGGCGAGCTTTAAAGCTTCGCTTCGGTCGTCGCCGTTGATTCGACTTCCTGAGCATCGTGGTGGTGAACCATTTTTTGATTGATGAGCTCTTGATCGCATTTGATACAGAATTCATGCTCCCCGGAAAGATACCCATGCGTCGGACAGATCGAAAAGGTCGGCGTAATGGTGATATACGGGATCCGGTAGCCTTCCAACGCCCGCTTGACGAGATTCTTGCAGGATTCCGCACTCGACATGCGCTCGCCCATATAAAGATGTAGAACGGTCCCGCCGGTGTAGCGCCGCTGTAACTCCTCCTGGCGGCCCAGAGCTTCGAACGGATCATCCGTGAATCCCGCGGGAAGCTGGGAAGAATTCGTGTAATACGGACGCTCCACCGTACCGGCGTGAAGAATGTCGGGAAAGCGCTTGATATCTTCTCTTGCAAACCGATAGGTCGCACCTTCGGCGGGCGTGGCCTCGAGATTATAAAGATGTCCGGTCTCCTCCTGGAACGCGACAATGCGGGCGCGAATATGATCCAACATCTTCAGAGCAAACTCAAAACCTGCCTGAGTGGTGATGTTCTCGCTTCCACCCGTAAAGTTGCGAATGCATTCATTGATACCATTAACGCCGATCGTGGAGAAATGATTGCGCAGCGTCCCGAGGTAACGCTTGGTATACGGGAAAAGCCCGGCATCCATGTGGCGCTGAATGATCTTACGCTTGAGCTCCAAGCTCGTCTTCGCGATTTGAAGGAGCGTGTCGATCCGGTTGAAGAAGGCACCCTCATCCCCCTTGGAAAGATAACCCACACGCGCGCAGTTCAAAGTCACGACCCCGAGCGAACCGGTCTGCTCGGCAGAACCGAAGAGCCCGTTCCCGCGCTTTAGAAGTTCACGCAGATCGAGTTGAAGCC
Source organism: Candidatus Omnitrophota bacterium (assembly GCA_037139435.1). GTDB lineage: Bacteria > Omnitrophota > Omnitrophia > Omnitrophales > Aquincolibacteriaceae > Aquincolibacterium. Next base: position 5,052 of record JBAXGK010000154.1, read on the forward strand.
GGCAGCACATGGAGCGGACATGGTTCGGTTTGAGATCCGAATTAAGGAAGTTCTGGAAATACGGCAACCCGTACTTGGCGGTCATCTCAAAAAGAGGGACACAATTCGGATGGTTCCAGTCAAAATCCGGTGTGATGTTGTAGGTCGGGATCGGGAACGTGAAAACACGCCCCTTGGCGTCGCCACGCATCATGACCTCGATATAGGCCTTGTTGATCATGGCCATTT
>JBAXGK010000155.1:0-5249 GCA_037139435.1 Candidatus Omnitrophota bacterium
GCAGTGATGTTTCTAGTTAAATTTAATAGTTCTGGGGCACTTTGTCTACTGATACTGTTCTCTATTTAATTTTAAAGGTTAACAGTATCGCCCAAGTCTTTTAGTTCATATTACTAATGGCGACTTGGACTGCACTGATTTCTGATCATTTTTTATGAATAAAAATCTAGTGCGTACCGCAAACCCTTAATTTTTAATCTCATGCGGTACTGATAAGACACGCATTTTACGAGATGTAGCCGAAAAAAAGCCCTTAAAGAAATCCCGGATATCGTCGGTGATCACCACGAGCGAAGGCAGGATAAAAAGAATCAGGATGGTTGAACTGACCAGCCCCCCAATAATGGTTACCGCCAGAGGCGACCAGAGATCGCTTGCCTGCCCGAAACTGAGCGCCATAGGGAGAAACCCCAAGATGGCTGCAAGAGCCGTCATGAGAATGGGCCGTAGCCGGTCGACACCCGCCTGAATAAAACGCTCCTTTTTGCTTTGTTCCTCTGGCAAATGGAGGGCGTGATCCACCAAGAGGATCGCTGCGTTCACCGAGTAGCCGGCCAGCATGATCATCCCGATAAAGACTTGGGTGCTGAGCGGCTTGTGCGTAATTTTGAGCGCCGCCCAGATTCCGATAAAATTAAGCAGGATCTTGATCATGATCAGGAACGGATAGAGATAATTCTCAAACAGACAGGCCATAACCATATAGACCAGGAAAACCGTGATTAGAAGAGCGACTGCAAGTTGTCCTTTGCTTTCCAAAAGCTCCTCGAACCCGCCGCCAAAACGCCAATAATAATCGTCAGGAAGCTTCACGTCCGCCAAGGCTTTTTTGACATCGGCCGCGATCTTTTCAATCGGCCGCTTCACATCTCCTTTGACAAACACATAACGATGCTTGTCTTTGCGATCAATGGTCGTAGGCCCCGTTGAAGGATAAAAGTTTGCAATTTCACTTAAAGGGACTTGCTTCGATTCATGGGTCTGAACATAGATCTGCCCAAGATCATCGAGCTTTTGACGATAAATAGCCTGAAGCCGCGTAATCGTTTCGATCTCTTCACCCTTGGAAAGCTCGTGGAATTTCGTAGGGCGCATGCCGCGAACTTGTGCATGCATGCTGTCCGCCACGGTTTTGACGCTCAGCCCATACATTGCGGACTTCCCCTTATCCACCACAAGGGAGTATTCCGGCCTTTTGCGAAGGTCCGTCATGACAAGATTCGTCAAACCTTCAACCTTCGACATCTTGTTGGCAAACTCCTTGGCCAGTTTTTCAAGCTCATCCCCTTCCTGGCCATAGATATTCACGACAAGTTTTTTCTGCTCAGAGGAGCCGGCACCTTCATCCACGATCAGACTGTAATCGCTGTGGATCTCCTTGACCGCCGCGTTCCCCTGCGTATCAATGATCTTCATAATCTCTTCTTTGGAATACTGGCGTTTGCGAGCGGGTTTCAAACGGACAAAAAGTCTCAAATCGTCCTTGGAAACAGTCGTTGAGAAGAGCGTGATATCCGGGATCTTCGTAAGGATCTCTTCGAGCTTTTTCATGGCCTGATCGTTTGATTCCAGACGCGCTCCGGCCAAGGGAAACGTGACGACTGCAAATTCGTTCTCTTCAAAAGACGACGGCCAGTCGATCGGAGTTCGGACCAACATAACAATTGCAAAAAAACAGCATCCAAAAACTACGGGCACAACTTTCCATCGCCAGGTGATGCACCAACGAATAGCATTGACATATTTTTCCCGCGCCTTATCGATAAAACTACTCGATGTTTCTTTATGATGAGCATTGAGCGCCGCGATCCCGAACTGACGTATGAGCATGGGGATCAGCATAAGGGCTGAAAAAAAGGATGCGATAAGCGAAATGCTGATGGTAAAGGCAAATCCCCCATACGTCAGCTGGACCGTCTTATCAATAAAGATGATTGGCATGAACACGACGAGCATCGTCAAAAGGGATGTCAGGAGTGGAAGCCATACTTCTTCCGACCCATCCCGAATAGCCTGAGCGTCTCCGAAGCCCTGCTCCTTTTTGGAGAAAATATTTTCCATGATCACGACCGCTGTGTCGATCAAGATCCCGATCGCAAGCGACAGCCCGCTTAAGGTCATGACATTGATGCTTATACCAAAAGCCGCCATAAAAATGAATGTCGCGATCAAAGAGCACGGGATCACGACCAGGATGATGGCCGCCAGCACCCAATTGCGGATAAAGAGATAAATGACGCCCATGGTCAGAACGAGGCCCAAATAGAGCGCCCCCTTCACATCGTCAATCGCGCGTGCGATCGTTTCAGCCCTGTCATTCACGAGCACGATCTTAATATGTTGCTTATTATCATTCTCAAACACATCCAGAACTTTATTGAGGTCTTTGGCAACATCCAGGGTGTTGGCCATACTCGACTTTTTGACATAGACCGTAACATTCTGCTCCAGATTCAGCCGCGCCTGGTCCGTCGCTTCAAGATAAGAATCCTTGATCGTCCCGATCTCCTTCAAGGGGATGATGGATCCCTGGCGAGTGGCCTTCACACCGATATCCCCGACCTCGTCCACCGAAAGAAAAGAGCCCATGCTCCGGACTGCGTATTCGAACTTTCCGGTCTCAACGTTCCCAGCCAGAAGATTAATATTGCTCTGCCCCAGAACGTCCATCACTCGTTCGATCGAAATGTTATAAGCCACCATTTTGTCGCGATCGAGCTCCACGAGGATCTTGCGCTCCCTCCCACCATAAACCTCCACACTCGCCACCCCATCCACGCGGCTAATGATCGGCTTGAGCTTGATATCCACCATTTCGCGGATCTCTTCCGGCGCCATGTTCCCGGAGGTTACCGCGAATACCATGATCGCAGCCTGCGCGTCATCGTAATTGGCGATCACAGGCTTTTCAATTTCTTTGGGCAGAAGGGGTTTGACGCGCGCAAATTTTTCGCGGACCTCAAGCGCGGCAAACTTCATATCCGTGCCGGCATCAAACTCCATGGTCACTCGCGACTCTGCTTCGCGCGAACTGGAGTAGAGGCTTTTCATGCGGCTCACGGTCCCGATGGCTTCTTCGATGGGCTTGGTGATCATTTTTTCAACGTCTTGGGAGGGTAATCCGCCGCGGGCGCGCACCACAATGGATATGATGCCCTGGCTCTGGCCTTGATAGAGTTCCACCTTCAAGCGCATGAGGGAGATGATGCCGATCACGATCACACCGGCAAAAAGGATGGCTGTAAAAACCGGACGCTTAAGCGCGAAGCTGGGGAGTCCCATGATCAGGCCGGAGGAGGCGTTTGGGAGCTTTCTTCAACGGTCTCTTCCTCGTAACCGAGAACCTTTTCCATGAACCGGTTCACGATGATGTAAAAGCACGGGAGCACGATCAGGGTCAGCACGGTGGAAGAGAAAAGACCGCCCATCGCGGTCGTGGCCAGAGGCGCCAGGAGTCCCCCGCCCTCTCCAAGGCCGAGAGCGATCGGCGCCATCCCCATGATGGTCGTGGTGGACGACATGAGCACAGGCCGCGTTCTTGTGCGTACCGCTTCCCAAACGGCCTGGACCATTTCTTTACCTTCCGAACGAAGCTGGTTGATATACTCCATCAGCACGATACCGTTGCCCACGACCACGCCGCCCAAAAGCACGAGACCCAGGAGGGAGATCACGTTAAAAGAAGTTCCGGTCACTTTTAAAGCAATAAGCGCACCACCGAAAGAAAGCGGCACGGTGACCATGATGATCAAGGGCTGCAAGAAAGACTCGAATTGGGCGGCCATGATCATATAGACGAGCATGATGGCAAGCGCGAACGCAAAAATGACGCCCCCGAAATTTTCCTTGATCTCCTTGGCCTTACCGGAAAGCCGGACCTGGAAATCCTGGGGGATGTCGTCTGGAACCTTCAGACTCGCAAGAAACTTTTGAACATCGGCGAGAACATCTTTGTCCTGACGAGCTTTATCGATCTCAGCCGAAATGGTCACCGTTCGCTCTTGGTCCATGCGCTTGATCTCGCTCGGCCCTTGTCCCCGATCGATCGAGGCGATCTCTTTTAAAGGCACGTGGATATCGAGGACCTTTGAGTAAAGCAAAAGGCTCCCAAGATTGCTGAGGTTCTCCTTGTCTTTATCGCTCAACCTCACACGGACATCGATCTCGCGACCGGCCTCGCGGTACTGCGTCGCGACCACCCCTTCGATGGCCGCCTTTGCTGTGAGCGAAACATCCATCGCGGAAACGCCATAAAGAGCCGCACGCTTTTTATTGATCTCGAGTTTCGTCTCCGGCGATTTCTCTCCGATGTCATCTTGAATATTGATAACTCCCGGAATCAAACCCAGGCGACCCTTCAGCCGTTTCACAAGATCTTCCATCGCCTTAAAATCATACCCCTTCGCCTCGATCAGGATCGGCTTGATACTGCCGGCTCCAACCGAGAATTCACTTTCCTGAAGCACGAATTCGATCTTGGCTTCGTCTTTCTCAAAATTCAGAGCTTCCACTTTCTTCCTGAGGGATGCCACGATCTTGGAGGATGGCTGTTTCCTTTTCTTATTGAGCGTCACCAAAACAAGCGATTGAGAAGGCCGCAGGGTTTCGATCTTGATCTCGCCACGGCTCGTTTTTTCGCTGCCGATTGCGACGGAAATATCCTCAACATCATTCTCTGAGCGCAACACCTCTTCCAGTCGCTTGCAAACCTCATCGGTAACACCAAGCCGCGTCCCAAGAGGCATGTCCACCTTCACATAAAACTGGCCTTGGTCCACCTTGGGCAACACCTCACGGTCGATCGAGGGAATGATCAGAAAAGTCGAAGAGAGTGCCACAAAGGCTATAAGCAGAATTCCGATCATGAAACGGTTCTGTTCGCCCTTAGTTGGCATACCAATGATCATCTTATCCAAGTTCCCCGTGAGGCTAAGCGGCTTGTATTCCTGCTGTTTTACCGACACATACGTGGAAAGCAACGCGATCAGAGTCAGAGGAAGAAAAGTCGAAAGAATCTGAGAGAAGATGATCGCCCACGCGAGATCCTTGAAAATTTGGCCCGCCACCCCCGGCACAAATACGATCAAAGGAAAAAATACGGCAATCGTGGTCAGGTTCGAGGACACGACGGGCCATACGACTTCGGTGGCTCCGTCAATGGCGCCCTGTTCGGCGTTGGCGCCCTCCTGCCGCTTGCGGAAAGTATTCTCCAGCACCACGATACTGGTATCTGTGATCATCCCTATGGC
>JBAXGK010000156.1:0-5227 GCA_037139435.1 Candidatus Omnitrophota bacterium
GGTCGGCCTCATCAAACGTTCCTAGGGCCAATGGTGGCAAAGGACGAGCCGTGGATGTTGAAAAGTTAACTGGGGATGTCCGGATCCAGAAGACTAGCTATGGAATGGTGATCAGACTAACCCAATCACGGCAGAGTAAGCCTCGTACTCATGCTGTTTAATGAAGGAGAAGTTATGGGCTTGATAGATGGACTAATGAAACTTCAGAACGTCATTGAAGGACGCGGGAATAAGATCGTGTTCCCGAATGCTATTACTCAAACTCACTCAGCCCTACCTGGCGAGCCAGCTAACCTGGGGATATGGTGGTTCCACGTTCCATCCAGGAAGCTTCTGTTCTCAACATCGGCGTGGGCCCACATTGATTCTGAGTTTGTGGCGCAAATCCCGGAGCTTGGTTTGACCCGAGCGGTTCCGAATAAGTTTCTTGCTGTTAAGGCCGGTTGGATCTCTGGCCGGCTTGGTCTTGTTAAAGATGATGTCTTCGCCTTTTTATATGCGGAGGAGGTTGCCGGCGGTGTGTTGCCGGGATCTGTAGCAGCAGATCTGCTTAACCAGCTTCAGGACAGAGCAGGCAGAGCCATATCATTTTTAGTCGATGAAAACGGCATGGACTTGGTAGATAAACTTTCTCAGGACGGAAAATAATGGGAGGCATGGTGAATACGTTCTGCCCTTTGATCAAAGACGAATGCAAGAAAGACGAGTGCGTCATGTGGGGCGGTGCGGAATGCTTGGTTGTTGAGGGGATAGTCCATTGCCGAGTCTTCTCTCATGCAGTGACTGCCGGAGAGGCGCCGGAAGAAGTTGTGGAATCGGAAGCTGACGTGAAGGTTCTTCACGCGGCTGATGAAGATTTAGCCGATGAAGCATTTCGATGTCTAGCGCAAAAAGGATTCCAAAGTGAAACGCAGTTCTTTTGGCGCAGTAAAGGCGTAGATAAATTTTTTGGTCCCGCTACAGTTCGTGAAAAGATTAGCCGCGTCGAGGAGATCCTTGATAAACGGATGGAAGAAGCTCGGCTGGAACGGGAACAGCACAAGCGGGAAGAAGAGCGGAGCAGGATGCCTGAACTGATCGAGCAGTGTTTGCGATGGGCAAAGCAAAATGGGCTTACAAAAGTTCAGAACGCTGACGCTGAGAGCTTCCTGTGTGATGTAAGGATAGAGCTTTGCGACTCTTTCAATAAGAAGATGCTGCGAATCAAGGTCAGTGAGAAACTAAAACGGGATCAAGGGGCATAAACACGAAGCTCAACTGAGAGGGTGGTATGACTACAAATCTATTGTGGTTCATGATCGGGATGGAATTTGCTGTGGTGATTGGATCAGTTTATTGGGTTGTCCGGCTTCTTCAGGTAAACAGGGGGTTGAAACAAAAGATGTGTGATCTTATGCACGATAAGGGCCGGCTGACAGCCCACGTACACACCTTGGAAGATTTACTCAGGGAAGCGAAAGAGAAGACGGCATGAAGCTAACAGATCGAAAGAGACCCGGCGTGAATCCCTTCCAGGATCTGAATGGACGGTACTACGCCCGCGATATCAACGGGCGTGTTCTCGGCTATGTTGAATACCGTAGGGGTGTTGTTGTGTCACGGAAGAGCCTAAAAAAAGGATAAACGGTTAATGAAAGATATCCCAAGAGCCAAATATATTGAGCTTCGGAAAAAAGTCCGCTGGAACGTCTGGGCGAACTCTAGGGAAGTTATGATCAAGAAGTATAACTTTCTCTACAGCTGTACCGTGATGGGTGGCGTTGTCCTTGAAAAGCGGGAATCTACGGATCAGATCGATGGCCATCAATATCCACGGTTCGAGCTAAAGCTCTTTGACTTCTCCGGAGTATTTGAACTACACGCCGGTGGCAATGAAATGACTCCAGCATTTGCGGATTGGCTGAGGGGGATCCGGGAAGGCGATGTTATTTTTGGGTTAGGGCGGATTTTTTTCGACAGAGAATTTAGCCGGTTAGTTTTCTTTGCTGTCTGTGCAGGCTTTGAACATGACTTCGTAAAACACGTGGAAGCGCACCCCAAAGAACTTGCAGAGGCAAGGGAGGCAACCGACCTCATCAGGCGCGGCGGTTTTTATTATTATCTTAGCGATGCTGAGGTGAGCGAAGAAGAGAGAAAAGAAGTTCATTATTGGACGTTTAGAGACCTTGTCATGTTTGATAGACCTGTGGCAATCCGAAGTTTCTTACGCCTGGGGCGGCCGATGGAGCATGTAGGTCAATTCTTAAATGCGCTTCACTCGACTTATTCCGATCATCATAGTTCATGGATCCCCGACATGATCGTACGATATTTCAAGAAGCAAGTTCTTTACGGAAGCGACAGCGTGAGGACGCCCGATGAGACCAAGAGACAATTCTTTGAGTGGTACCCGGATATCAAGCCTTTGGTTGAGTGGCCGGGGACTGACATCCAGGATTTAAGGCTGAAAGAAAAAGAGGCTGAGAATTCATAATGAATTGGAAACGGGTCATTCCCCAAGGATTTGAAAGTGAAGATGCGTACGTTGCTTTTATCGACGCTAAGGTTCAGGAAGCATTTGAAGCGTATCTGATAGGAGCCTGCCTTACCCCGGCACAACAAAAAGTAGTACGGGCATTCGGTGAGTGGTGCTCTATTCTTGGGGTGATGGGGCAGCAGCTTGATACTAAGGAAAAGGTGGAAAAGTGGGATCGTGTATCAAGAAGATCCCATAACAGGGTTCAGAGTATTCGGATTGAAAGGCAATTGAGGAACATTGCAAGAGCATCGCAAAATAGACCATAATAAGGCGTTGGCATTATATGTTCTGCTTAGTGCTCATTCCGGACACCGACAGAGCGAAAGGGCGAAAGAAGAAATGAAAAAATTAATCATAATTGTCTCGTTCTTCATGGGGGCTACTTTCTTTGCGGATGGAGCGATGGCATACCTGGAAAACTATCCATGCTTAAATAAAAACGAAATGACGAAACTGGCAACGCTCAAGTCTAAGCTGATCATGGACAAGGATACAGACCGGGTCGCGGGAGAAAAGACGGTGCAAAGCGGGGAGATTAGTATCCACCGTATCCCGAATCGTGAAACGGATGGCAAGCCGTCACAGTTGAGCAGTACTGTTGAACTTAGCTATCGATCGAAGATAGTCGCTCGAATTAACAATGATCAGAAATATCCCTACATCGGGGAAATACGGGAAGCGGATCTTGACGGCAATGGTCTGGAGGATTTCATTTTCATCGTTAGTTATATGGGGAATGGAATCCCGATAGATGCAGTAATTCTCTTACTGCAGACTAAAAAAGGAGAATTTAAACGGTTGGATTATGACACCTACAGTCCGTCGTTTAATGATTTCATCGACTTTAACCGTGATGGAAAGTATGAGGTCGTCATTACGTCCATGAGCCAGCTCAAGGGTGCGGACGGTAAATATCACAGTTATTGGGTATATTCGGTATACGAGTTCGCTGAATTCAATTTGGTAATAGACAATCTTCTGGCGACAGGGTTTCCCAAGTTCATATGGTTCACAAATAGGCCAAATTCCAAAGAGGCTAAGAATCTTTCGCCGGCTGAAAAGAATGGCATTATCCGTTCCTTGCCTCAAGTCATTGAATCAAAATCATTGAAGGTCTTCATTAAAAACGGGAACGCCTTCCTGGCAAACAACTCTGAGAGAGAAGTGCAACTTACTCACAGCGGTGACAACAGAGCCGCGGTTCTTTCCCCTGACGGGGTGACCGTTGCTTTCATACACAAGTCTAAGGAGAAAGCTTATTTGCCTTCGGGCTCAGAGGAAGATTATCCCGCGGAGGATCTCTTAGCGGATCAGCTTTGGGTTGTTGGTGCAGACGGCAGCAACGAAAGGATTCTGGTAAAAGAAAGATCGCCAGATGAGGCCAGTAAGAACATCGCTGAGGAACTGGAGCGGACTATCGCTCACATTGAAGATGACAGCATTTCGTTTTCTCCTGATGGAAAGGAGATTTATTTTATCAGCTCAGCTTGGGTCACATCAGGCGCCTTGCATGGCGTGAGCGTTCAAAGTGGCAAGAATCAGTTCATCGCCCCGGCTAATTCCGTGAAAGTCATTATGGAAGGGCCGAAGAAGGGGTGTCTTATTGTGGAACAGCATCGGTATTACGAAAAGGGCGGCAGCTATGACGCATCATTTCTTTTTAGTCCTGAAGGCAAGGAGATAGGGCTTTGGGCCAAGGAGTATTAGCCAAGGTGCAAGCGCTGGCGGCGATGACAGGGAGCAGACTGGAATTGGCGTGCCGCTCAAGGATCAGAGAGCGCTAGAAATCAAACAGCTTCGAACAGGGTATATTAAACGCCTTAGCGAGTTTCTCGATCGCATCAATCTTGACCGCAGTAGGCTTCTTTGATTCCAGCATTTGGTAATACCGGGTGCTTACTCCGATAAGTTCCGCGACTTTTTCCTGAGTAAGCATCGCTCGTCGTCGTTCATGCTTCAAGCTGTTTGCGAATTGGAGTCGTATTTTTGGGGTAGGCATGCCTAATTATTGGGGTATGTTTGTAAATTGACCACGAAGTGCCACTTCGTGTTTAGTCGTTTACTTTCTCTACAGCGGGGATTAGATTGACTCGTTGGTCGCCCTTAACTTTTACGTTACGAAAAAGGAGTTATCCCATGTGTGCATTCAGTTCCCAGACCCCTGAAGATGTAGCAGCAACAATGAGGAGAAGGGCGGAAAAGATTAATAGTTGGATCCGCGAATTCGAGAAAAGGATTGGCGTTGATGTTATAAAAAATAACGACGGGAGTTACGATGTGAGCGGCGATGTTGATCTGAACGATTATGCCAATGGGCGCGACGAAAAGTTTCTGAGGATGCCAGGTAAATTCGGTAAAGTCGACGGCAATTTCCATTGCGATGGTAATTGGTTGGAATCGTTAGAAGGCGCTCCGCAGGAGGTGACCGGATCTTTTAACTGCTCTGACAATAATTTAACTTCATTAAAGGGGGCCCCTAAAAGCGTCGGCTCTTTTTATTGTATGACTAATAAATTAACGTCACTAGAGGGCGCCCCGAAAGAAGTCGAAGGGGACTTTGTCTGCTCCTCTAACGAGCTCAGTTCCTTAAAGGGCTCTCCCGAAATAATCGGAGGAGATTTTGAATGCCGTAACAATCAACTTCGATCTTTGGAAGGTGCGCCACGAAAAGTTGGCGGTGGTTTTTCCTGTGATCAAAACCGGCTTGAG
>JBAXGK010000157.1:0-5183 GCA_037139435.1 Candidatus Omnitrophota bacterium
GGGGCTGTGGGAGCTCCGAGGCTTTTAGTCCAGGACAGGGCTCTTCGCATGGAGTCCGGACTTTATGGTCAGGAGATGATCCGCCTGAAACTCGCTCTCTTGGGGCATGATATCGAAAAAGAAGATCCGGTCGGAATTGCGCAAATAGTTTGTTTTGAGGAAGGTTCTGGTAGAATAGAAGGCGAAAGCGATCCCCGCGCGAGCGGAGAAGCCAAAGGGTTTTAGATCTTAAATTTGAAATTCAAATCTTGAAAGAAACGAAAATATGATCCTGCACAAAGGAAAATATCTTAATCTCGTCTGCGAAGGCAGCTGGGAGTACGTCAAACGGAATAATTGCAGCGGCGTCGTGGTCATCGTACCGATGACATCCTCAGGAAATGTTGTTTTTGTCGAACAGTTCCGGAGGCCCGTGGAAGCCCAAGTGATCGAATGGCCCGCGGGGCTCGTCAACGACAAGATGTCGCATGATTCTGAGACGATGGAGGCGGCAGCTCGCCGTGAACTTTTCGAGGAGACGGGCTATGAGGCGGAGCATTTAGCGCTTTTGGTAGGGGGGCCTGTCTCCAGCGGCCTGAGCTCCGAGATCATCACCTTCTATCAAGCTTTGGACGTGGTCAAAAAAGGTTCCGGCGGTGGAGATGTTACCGAATCCATCAAGGTCCACGAAATTCCGCTGAAAGAAGCGGACCTTTGGCTTTATGAGATGGAAAGAAAAGGATTCCTTGTGGATCCTAAAATCTATGTGGGGTTGTATTTCCTGAAAACCTAGTACGGCGTACGGAGTACGGCGGGATATTTTTTCGCCCTGCGCCTTACACCGTACTCCGTACCACGGAGTTATTATGGCGGACATTACGATCTATCAAAAACCGACCTGCACGACCTGCAAAGAGGTCTATCAGATTTTAAAAGAAACAAACACGGATTTTGACGCGATCGATTATTTCACCGATCCGATCCCTAAAGCGAAGCTCAAGGAGCTCATCCAAAAAATAGGTCTTCCGGTCGAGGAGTTGATCCGTAAGAAAGACCAGCTTTTTGGAGATCTCCGGCTCGGCGAAAAGCAACTTACCGAGGGGCAGTGGCTGGATCTCCTGGCGATTTATCCTGATCTTCTTCAGCGTCCCATCGTGGAAAAAGGTGACAAAGCGATCGTGGCAAGACCCGCTCGGAAGATCCGTGAATTTTTGGCATCCTTCGCTCCCGTAGTCTTGCCGGAGGATGCCTCTCTTTCAAGCGGACCTGCGGCGAGCGTGTGACATAAATCACAGGTCTCCGGTCTTGAGAGAAGACCGGTTTTTCGTTAAAATACCGCCCAAAGAATATTCATAGGAGGTTGTCATGGACGAACAGAAACATCAGCCCTTCGCGCAGTCTCAGGAAGCCGTTTTCTCAAATTTTATGCAACGGGTGTATCAACGGATGGGCATGGGGCTCGCGCTCACAGGTATTCTTGCCTTTTGGACTGCGAGCAATGCCGGGATGCTTCGGTTTACCATGAGCGGGGGCGGTCTGGTGCTTGCGATCGCTGAATTGGGGATCGTGATCTGGTTGACAAGGAGTCTCAATAAGATATCCGCGTCAACCGCGGTGATTGGTTTTCTCGTTTTTTCCGCGCTGAACGGGCTGACGATGTCCTGGATCTTTATCCGTTATACGCAGGCCTCCATTGCTTCCACGTTTTTTATCACCGCCATGACGTTTGCGGGCGTGAGCGTCTACGGCTGGGTGACGAAACAGGACCTGACCTCCGTCGGCAGCTTTTGTTTCATGGCGCTTATCGGAGTGATCGTCGCGAGCGTCGTGAATATATTCTTTCAATCGCCCGTTTTTACCTGGATCGTTTCTTATTGCGGCGTTGCGGTTTTTATCGGCCTGACCGCGTATGACACCCAGCGACTCAAGGCCATCCATCAAGGTGTGGAGAATGCGCCGGAACAGCTCGCGATCGTGGGCGCTCTCATGCTCTATCTGGATTTCATCAACATGTTCTTTTTCTTGCTGCAGATCTTCGGCGGGCGGCGCCGATAACGCCTTTCAAATTTGAAATAGATAGCCATGATTGAAGTTAAAGAACTCACCATGCATTACGGGCCGGCGATCGCGCTGGACCATGTCTCCTTTCAGGCGAATCCGGGCGAGGTTCTAGGGCTTCTTGGACCCAACGGCGCCGGGAAGACGACCGCCATGCGCATCCTCACGACCTATCTTTTTCCCTCCTCCGGCACCGCGAAAGTAGATGGGTTCGATATTCTTGAAAATCCCATCGAAGTCCGGAAGCGGATCGGCTATTTGCCAGAGACGGTTCCGCTTTACGGCGATATGCGGGTGGACGAATACCTGACCTTTGTGGGCAAAGCGCGTGCGCTTGAAGGTGCCAAACTGGCCGAGCGGCTCGAGTGGGTCAAAAATGCCTGCCATCTCAAAAACGTGTGGAAACATCTCTTATGCGAACTTTCCAAGGGGTATGGCCAGAGGGTGGGACTTGCTCAGGCCTTGATCCATGATCCCAAAGTGCTGATCCTGGATGAACCCACTTCGGGTTTGGATCCGATCCAGATCGTTGAGATCCGTTCCCTTGTGAAAAGTCTCGCTAAGGAAAAGACCATTGTTTTTTCCACGCATATCCTTCAGGAGGTTGAAGCCCTGGCCGACCGGATCGTGATCATCAATGAAGGAAAGCTTGTGGCGCAGGGAACGAAGCAAGAGCTGGCGGAGAAAGTCCAAAACTCCGGAAAAGCGGCGAGGGACCTGAGCCTGGAAGAGATCTTTATCCAGTTGCTTCTGCCACAAAAAGCGGTGGCTGCATGAAAAAGAGCTCCAATCTGCTTATTATTTTAAACAGGGAGCTTGCCGCTTATTTTAATTCCCCCATTGCCTACATTTTCTTGGTGATTTTTACCCTCTTAAACGGCGGGCTTTTCATGACGCAGTTCTTCCTGGTTGGGCGCGTGGACATGCGGGCTTTCTTCTTTACGTTGCCGTTTTTTCTCTCGGTCTTTTTGCCGGCGGTTTCCATGCGCCTTTGGGCCGAAGAGAAGCGCGGGAACACGCAGGAGTTACTGCTGACCTTTCCCATGCAAGCGCATGAGCTCGTGCTCGGAAAATTCTTCGCTAGCTTTCTTTTCTATCTGATCGCACTCGCGTGCACGTTTCCGATCCCGGTGATGTTGGCGGTCCTCGGGCGTCCGGATATCGGTGCGATCCTAAGCGGCTTTATCGGCGCAGCGCTCTTGGGCTGTTTTTTTCTCGCGATCGGAACGCTTGTGTCAGGTTTTTTCCGCGACCAGATCGTCGCGTTCATCCTTTCCATGATGATCTGCTTTGGGCTTTATCTTATGGGGACGGAATTCGTGGCCTCTTCCATCGATGGATGGATTGCGGGATTCGGGACTTTTCTCCGGCACTTCCTCGGGGCAGCGGATCATTACAGCACGTTCGCAAAAGGCGTGATCGATACCCGCGATGTGCTTTATTTTGGGGTCGGCAGCGCGGTCGCGCTTGTGCTGAATGGGTTTTGGATCGACGGCCGGATGCGGCCGAAAGCTGCGTCGATTTTTACAACCGCAGCCGTGATCTCGGTCGGGATCTTTCTCTTGAGTAATTGGCTTGTCGCCGGGGTTCCCCTTGGTCGTTTCGATATGAGCGAAGGCCAATCTTACACGATCTCTTCGGCAACACGAAAGATCCTAAGGAGCCTTCCAACACCCGTGGTCGTGAAGTACTACATTTCTTCGGTGGACAAAATGCCAACCTCCATGAAAACACTTGAGCAGGACGCGCGCGACAAACTCGAAGAATTACGCGTCGCCTCCGACGGCCATTTTCAGTACCAGGTCTTCCACATGGATGCTGCCACCGCGGTCGAGGGGACTAAAAAAGCGGATACCATGGAAGAGCAGCTTGCCAAGAAAGGCGTACAGCCTTTCCGTATCGAGTCCATCCAGTCCGATGAAGTAGGGGTCCGTCTCATTTATTCAGGGCTTACGATCTCCTACAAGGAAAAACCTGAGGAGATCCTGCCCCAGATCCATCCCGGGAATCTCGATGACCTGGAATATGCCATTATGTCAAAACTTTATCGCATGACCCTCCCTGAAATTCCGAAGGTTGCGCTCGTGGCGCCCTACACCGATCGTTCGGTCGATCCCAATCTTATGTTGTTGCTTCAGCAGCTCGGAGGGCAAGTGCCGCCAAGCTACCGGGATGATCCTTATGAATATCTGCAGCTGGGGCTTGAGGGCGAAGGTTATCCCGTGACACGCATTTCTTTGAATGAGAAGTCCGGTATCCCGAAAGGGACGAAGACGCTTGCGGTGGTTGAACCCGGCAGCCTAAACGAGCGGCAGAAATATGAGATCGATCGATTTCTTTGCCAGGGCGGTTCTGTCTTCATGGCGATTCAGAATTATGAATTTAATTACAAACCCCAGGAGACGGGCGCCGTCGAACTCGTTCCAAGCGAAAAAAATCCGATCGTGAACGATCTTCTTTCGGCTTGGGGGTTTCAGGTGGAAACAAGCGTTCTGGCGGATGATCAGAGCGAAGCGATCACGCTTTCAAGCGGTGGCGCCTCGGGCCTCTCTTTCCCCGTCAAATTACCAATCCAGATTCTTCTAACGGACTCCGAGATGAATGCTAAGACCTCGATCACGGCGCGTCTTTCGGCATTCTTTTATCTCTGGGGGAGCGCGTTGAAAATGGATAGTTCAAAAATCAAAGAGCAAAATTTGAAAGTGCAAACGTTATTTCACTCGAGCAATCGTTCCTGGACCGTACCGTTCAAGTCGGGAAACATGATGCCCCAAGCGTTTGATCGCGTCGCGACAAGCGTTCCGGGGCCTTTCCCTTTGGCGGTGCTGGCTGAGGGACAGTTCGCGGATGCGTTTGCGGGAAAAAAAATACCTGAGTGGCCTACGGAGCCTGCTGCCGATGCGACAGTAACTCCTCCTGCGGCGGAAGTGAAAAAAGAGAAAACGCCGGAGACTCTTCAGCCCCAACCCGGAAAACTTCTGTTGATCGGGGCTGCGACGCCCTTCCAAAAGCAGCTTATGCGGAACGGCGGGCATCTAAACTTTTTCCTGAATGCTATGGATGTTTTAACGCTGGGAGACGCGCTGATCGGCATCCGATCAAAAGGGTTGGTGGGCCGCGCGCTTCCTAAGGTCTCAGCCCCCGCA
>JBAXGK010000158.1:0-5181 GCA_037139435.1 Candidatus Omnitrophota bacterium
CATCAATGTTGTTGGCCATTTTGTAGTTGTAGCCGAGGGTGGTGTAGTTGGTTCCCATATACTGCAAGCCGCCGAGCGCATTCGAATCGGAGTAGATCATGTGATTGCCGCTCACGGTCACGTCTTTCGAAAATGTCGTTCCATAAGTCGTCTTGATCGTGTTCACGCTGATATCATTGGCGGTGGAGCCGGTGTAAGTCGGCGTTTTTCCGGTATTTTTGTCGAGCGTGAGAAGATTGACGCCCGTAATCGCACCAACGGTGGAGTTCTTTGAAACTTTGAGTGTAAGATCATGGCCGTTGCCGGTCAGTAAATAATTCGAGGCCCAGGTTAGGATTCCATCATCACCCGTCACATCGGAATCCGTCTGGATCGTGGTGTCGCCAATCAACGAAAAATTCCCAAGCACGCTGATGTCGTCCTGATCTGTGAAATTACCGGACAGTTGGGCATTGAGCGCAATGTCTGCGCGGTTGTCGAGGTTGTCCATATCCATCGTCCCGACTTCGATCCGCCCACCCATCTTGAAACTCGCGCCGCGCTCTGTCACTTCTGCCGCTTTCAACACGCCGCTTGTTTCCACACCCCCCGCCGCTCGAAGCTCGACTTTTCCACCCGTTGCATCCATCGTCCCTGCATTTACAAACGAAGCATCTCGAGTCCCGAGTCCCGAGTCCCGAGTCCCCTTTACTTCCACCTCGATCTTGCCTCCAAGGGCTTCGATGAGCATTTTGTTGTAAGCTGCTTGTTCGGCTGTGAGTTTCACATTGCCGTTTTTGGCCTGCATAAGACCCGCGTTTGTGATCTTGCCCTCCCGCGAAGTAACTTTGACCTCCCCCTTATCCGCCGTCATCGTTCCTTCGTTCACGACATCGCTTTTAACGGACTCCACATCGATCTTGCCGTTCACAGCGTCCATGAGTTTCTTGTTATAAACCGCCTGCGCGGCCGTTAGCTGAATGACACCATCGTCTGCTTTCATCGTCCCGTTGTTCGTAATAGCGCCTTCCGTGGAGGTGATCTTGATCTCACCACCGACACCGCTCATGATGGCTTCGTTCACGATGTCCCGCCGGGCAACCACTTGGATTTTTCCCTGGTTCGCTTCCACGGTCCCGGCGTTAGTCACGGATCCTTGCGTGGAGGTAATACTGACCGTCCCGCCTGAGGCCTGCACCACCGCCTCGTTATAAATATCATCCATGGATTGGAATTCGACGGTGCCGTTATTGGCTGTCACAGCGCTCACGGAACTACCGTTCTTCTCAAGGCTGATCGCCTTCTCAAAGAGTCCGTCCATGGCTTTGGCGTTAAGGATCACATGACCACCTTCGGCCGAGATCGTTCCCGTGTTCTTGATCTGGGAACTCAAGCCCATCGTGTTGGCTGTGGCTTCGTCTACTCCGATACTCACGAGTCCGTCGCCTGAGATTCCGACGGTTACAGTATTGCCGGCCGCGAGAGCTACGGTGCCCATCGGCACTTCGATCGTTCCTTTGTTTTCGATGGCGTTGGAAATCAAAGCTACAAGGTCCGCGTTATTCCCGACAATCTTGCCGTCATTGGTGAGAAATCCCTGCCTGCCGGCAGGCAGGCTCCCTTCTCCTGAGAATGAATACTGCCGGGCAAAAAAGTCCGATGCGCTGGTGTTAAGAGCCATGGTGGAAGCGATGAGGGATGCATTGTTCAGATTGATCATGGCACTTGCGCCGATATTGATGCCGGCGATATTCTGCAGAATGAAATCTAGGTTGGATAAATTCATGGTACCGAAGATATTCGATGCCTTGCCGCCATTCACAAGAAGCGCCAGGCTTGCGTTCTGGTTGAGTCCTGCGATGTTATAAATATTTCCTGTCGGGACATTAAATTCGGGGACATTCCACACAGGGTTGCCTGACACGTTCCAGTTCGTCGTATTGTCCTTCACATCCACATCGATCGTGCCGCCGTCCACCTTGATCGTCTCCGCCATCACAGGAGTGATGCACATGGACCATGCGAACACGATTGCTGTCGCAAGCGCGGTAATCTTCTTGATCCCGAACCCACCACACATCGTAAGTGTGCTTTTGTCACACTTACGATGTGTGGTGGGTTGCACCGATTTGTTATTCCGTTCCAACAGCTGATCTACAGCATTTTCTTTTTTCATTTTCTGTCCCTAATAGAAGAGTGCCCTATTCAGGAGCAATAAACAAGCCTTATTTAGAACTTTTTATGCCTTTTATAGCAAATTATAGTATTTTTCATCTGTTTTTATAGCATTAGATAGCATGCATGTCGCTCAAGTCCGAATAGGAACCCTCCGCCAACTGCGAGGTGGCGGAACGGGACATATAGGAGGAGTTAATGATTTGCTATGTACCTTGCACTACGTGGTAACTACTGCTTCTAGGAGAGGATCTTCTTGAGTTTCTCGGAGGAGAGGTCGAGCTCGTCCATCAGCTGATGGAGATGGGCTTCTTGCTCGCGAATGACCTGTGGGATAGCCTGAGGACTTCCCTTC
Source organism: Candidatus Omnitrophota bacterium (assembly GCA_037139435.1). Classification (GTDB taxonomy): domain Bacteria; phylum Omnitrophota; class Omnitrophia; order Omnitrophales; family Aquincolibacteriaceae; genus Aquincolibacterium. The sequence goes on from JBAXGK010000158.1 coordinate 2,510, forward strand.
CAGGAACGAAAAAGGGCGAAAAGGTCGTCCTGCGCCTCCCGGCGATCCAAAAAGACCTCGATCTTTTTGGCGAGACGAAGGATGGAAAGAAGCTTTTGCAACACCTCGGGGTCGAGCCCCGCGATGAACTCACGTAGGCCTTTGCACAATTCGTCGCTCAGGTATTGCGCGAGCGGCTCCTTGTGAATGTGAACATCGAGCGCCTTGGCGGAATCCATGATCCGGTAAATGGAAAGCGTTCGTTTGGCCGGGAAACCGCGCTCGCCCCAGTCTTTCACGGCTTCCAGCATACGCTTGCTCAGGGTGTGCTCGGCCGCGTAGCGAAACTCAACCGGGATCGGCACATTGATCGAGCGGTAGATCTCGTTCATACGCAGGTTCTCTTCGTAGATATGCTCGTAAAAATTACTGACCTTAGCGATCGTCTCATGCGTCAGAATGCTGATGATCTTCGCGCGGTCTCCGAGCCGCAGGTCTTTGAGAGCATAATAGGTTTCGCCAAAATGAACGTCGATCCTTTTGGAGAGATCGAGGATCGGAAGCTGGTAAAGCGCTTCAAAAAGCTCCTTTTCGAGCTTATCGAACTCTTCTTCGTTGACATAAGGTTTTACAGAGCAGCGGAAATCATAAAAACCGATCTGGATCACCACAAAAACCAGGTCCTGCTCTTCCAGCGTGGTTTGCGACACGATCCGCACGCGGCCGAAATTCATGGTCACCGTGCCAAAAAACTCCTTACGCTGGTGGAGAACATGCAGATCAAAATTGAAGATCTTCACCAGGTCTGTTTTGGGGTCCGGCGCGTAGAAATTTTCGAAAATGGAGCCGATGGCGTAATAGCTCACCACATGGTGGAGCGTGGCGAGCGCCGGCTTCACGAACTTCTCATAAACGCCTTGTCCATCCTTGATCGACTCGATATTGCTTTTCGCAAGCGCAAGATGCTCGAGAAAATCCCGTTCGAAGTTAATACCGCTCACTTCCCGCGCAAGATGGATGGCCCGGGACGCATACTGGAGGATCTGGATGGTTTCGAGGCCTGAGATCTCGGAGAAAAACCAGCCGCAGCTTGTGTACATCAGCATGAGGTTGCGCTGCATCTCAAGAAGCTTGAGAGTCGTCGTGATCTCCTCCTTGGAAAGCTCCCGCAAGGCCTGACGGCTAAAGAACTCGTGAAGAACTTCCGGAGTCCGCTTCAGGACCACCTGGATATAATGGTCGCGCGCGGCCCAGACATCCTTTAAATATTTGGCGCCTTCTTTTTCATAGACCTGCGACAGCTCATCGCGAAGCCAATCAAGTGCCCAGCGAAGAGGCTTGCGCCAATGCTGGGTCCAGCTCGCAGGTCCATCGCCCCGGCAGCCACAGTGGTCTTTCCAGCGCGCAACCCCGTGGGCGCAACTCCAGGAAGTCCCCTCGTTATTCTCCCCCTCGATCAGCCGCACTTCCTGACGCGGAGGATTTTCCTCAAGATATTCCGCATAATTGACTATCCGGTATCCATGCCGCGGGATTTCCATGTAGGTGAGATACGCGAGCACTCGGTCGCCATATGCCTTGTGATGGCCGTAGGTCTCTCCGTCGGTCGCAATATGGATCAGCTGGGAACGTTCATGGTCCACAACCGCGCCCTTGAGACTCTGCATGAAAAGCTTCGCGTCAAAAAGAAGATTATCGAACCCGACAGACTTGGAGATCGGCCCGTCATAAAAAAAGATATCAATGGAAAGAGAAGGATTGTTCTTCAAGAAATAGCGGTACGGTTCTTTGGGATCGATGCGTCCCCCCGTCACATCCTGCCACGCCCCGCCCTCAAGCGGCCGAACGGCCCGGGACTGATGCGGCGACAGGACGATGAATTTGACGCGCTCCGCAACCAAAACCTCGAGCGTCTCCTCATTGCAGGCGGTTTCCGGCAACCAGACACTCTCGGGATAACGTCCAAACCGGGAACGGAAATCCTCGATCCCCCAGCGCACCTGGGTTTTCTTGTCCCGAAGATTCGCCAGAGGCATGATCATATGGTTATAAACCTGGGCGATAGCATTGCCGTGACCGCGCCGGGCCTCACAGCTCGCGCGATCCGCGTGAAGAATACTCCGGTAGGTGTCGGGGTGCTTGGCTTCAAGCCAGGAGAGGAGCGTGGGCCCGAAGTTGAAGCTTGTGCGCTCAAAATTATTAACGATTTCAACGATCTTGCCCTTGGCATCAAGGGCGCGGGCGCGGGAATTGGGGTGATAACACTCGTAATGGATGCGCTCGTTCCAATCGTGAAAGGGAGCAGCACTATCCTGCTGCTCGATCTCTTCGATCCATGGATTTTCGCGCGGAGGCTGATAAAAATGCCCGTGGAGACAGATACAAACTTCTTTGGCCATAAGGACGAATTTCCTCTCAGGAGATTAAAAGAGGCCTAAAAATTTTATTGGCGTGATTATACCACACACGAGAGAGAGAATGGAGTCGAGACGAAAAAACAGCTCTGAGCACTGAGCTAAAAGCTTTGACTCAGGCCTCAAAACTTGTGGCTCATGGCTGGTGTTTAATACCGGGCGTCGGAGCGGATCAAGTTCAAGAGCTCAAGCGCGGAGGCTTCCGGACCTTTGTGTTCCCAGCCTGAAACGCCCAAACGCGTGCGCATCTGGCCGACAAAAAGGGCTTTCTTGAAAAAC
>JBAXGK010000159.1:0-5178 GCA_037139435.1 Candidatus Omnitrophota bacterium
AGTCTCGATTATGATAACTTTCCTTTTTTCCCGATTGTCAATGGAGAGACATCGAGCATTCTTCAAATTCCGACACACCCTGTTTGTGAGGGGGCTTTTTTCGAACGGTATTCTTATCAGGAGTCTGTGGTTCGTGATTATTTTAGGGCTGTCATCGAGCATAAGGTGCGGAAAGAAGAGCCCGTGCTTTTTTTTGGGCATCCCGACCATCGGATTGGAAGGCATCCGGAGATCTTCACGAACATAATGGATCGGATTAGCGAATGTCGGGGCGTATGGAAAACCGAGCTCCGGCAATGGGCCGAATGGTGGAAGAAAAGGCATAGCGTTGTTTTTGCGCCTTATTACGATAACGGTGCGGTTCAGATCAATGGCTTGGATGGCGCTGAAGATTTTACAGCTGAAATTGTTTTTCCTGATGGGCGACGGGAATTCAGCGCCGACAGATTCCTGCCGATATTTGACAGGGTAAAGAGCGATTGCGTCTCGCTGGTCACCGAAATGACGACGCATCAAAGTTGTTTTAAAAAAATAAAGCTCGGACTCAAAAGTTGGCTTGATTGGGAAACGATAACTCCGTTAGAGATAATTAAAATAACGGGAGTCCGAACGTTGGCAAAGCGAGCGCTTCGGACATTGGTGGCCATTTTAAAGCACGAGGCGAAAAAAATATGAAGCTAAGCGCGGTATTGATCACGCTCAACGAGGAACGGAAGCTTCCTGGATGCTTGTCCCATTTGGATTTTGCCGACGAGATCATTGTTGTGGATTCTTTCAGCAAAGACCAAACCGTCCAGCTTGCTGAACAATCGGGCGCAAAAGTTGTCCAGCGAGCTTTTGACTCTTTTTCCGGACAGAAGAATCACGGAATTCAGATGGCTAAAGGAGAATGGATACTTTTGATTGATGCTGACGAGATTGTTACCCCGGCGTTACGCGATGAAATACAGCTCGCTATTCGATCTCAGGAGCATCGTAGCGCGTTTACGCTGCGGAGGGTCAACAAGATATTTGGAGGGGTACTGCGTCACGGCGCAAGCGGTGAAGACCATCCCATCCGTCTTGTCCGTAACGGAAAAGGTTTTTTTGAAGGTTTGGTTCATGAAAAACTTCGCGTCGAAGGGGAGCTTGGGGCTCTTCGAGGGGAGTTAACGCACATCACTTATCAGACGCTTGACGAGTATTTTTCAAAGTTTAATCAGTTCTCTACTTTAGACGCTCAGGAATTTCTGCGTCAAAAAGGAGAGCCGCCTTCCTGGCTGCAGATTTTAGTAAGGCCTGCAGCAGAATTCGTTTTTTATTACATTGTGAAAGCCGGCTTTCTTGACGGGTGGCGAGGTTTCCAGTATCAGGTGCTGTCTTCATTTTACGTTTTCATCAAGTATGCAAAGGCGAGGAATCGTGATAAATAATTTTTTTCCGGAAAAAGAAAAATCAACCACATGGAATGGGTTATTCTTTCTTTCCGTCAATCCCTCAAAAAACATTGGCGGCACTGGAAGGCGAGATAGCTTCTCTGCCGACACTTTTTCGGCGGCGTTATCGAAACAGCATCATGTTGCTCTGAAAGCTGTCCTCAGAAGCGATTGTCAGATTCAATCTTGGAAGAGGTAAGCATGTCTTCATCGCGAGCGTTTAATGTTTGGAACGGGATCACAATTCTTGCGGCGTTCCTCGCGCTCTTTTTTCTGCTTACGAATGGTGTGCCTATGGTCCAGTGGGGATGGATCCCGGCGTTTCCGGGTGAATCGGCTTATCAGAATATGACGCGCGTGTCTGTTTCCGTGTTTTTCCTCATCTTCTTCTTCCTCTATTTCAGATATCGCGATCTTTTTAACCGATTGACGGTCGTTTGTTTCGTGCGCGCGCTTCTTAAAATTCCTCTATCCGTACTTCTTCTGATACTCACGCTGACCTATATTGCGATCATGTCCGAGGTTTCGATCTTAAGGCATCTTAGCGGTGCAGGCGGGGATGCCGCGATTTTCGTGCAGTCGATATGGAACGGGACGCAGGGAGATTTTCTATACTCCACGATCAAGGGCGGCATATGCCTTTTGGGGGATCATATGAGCCCCATTCTCGCTTTTGTTATCCCACTCTACCGTTTGTGGCCCGATCCCATCCTAACGTTTATCCTCCAAGCAATCACGATCGGAAGCGGTGTTTATTTCACTGGATGGATCGCTCGAGATAAGCTTAAGTCCAACTTTTTAGCCATCGTCTTTGCCCTGATGTATTTTTTCTATTTCAATGCCCGCGCAACGCTTCATTATGAATTCCACCCCGAGGCGCTAGTCGAGCCCTTTATGTTCCTCGCTTTTATTTGCGCGGAAAAGAAGCGGCTCGCGGGGTTTCTTGCCTGTCTTTTTATGGTGATCCTTGGGAAGGAGAACATGCTTGGGATCTCCTTTATCTTGGGATTTTATGTTTTTGCGTTCGCTTCGTGGAAGCGTGTCGGGATCTGGGTGATGGTCCTTTCGGTGATCATATTCCTGTTCGAGGTCAAATGGCTGATGCCGCATCTCTACCAGCTTCAATTCCAATACAGCTACTACGGCCATTCGCGTGTGGATATTTTGGAGGCGTTGGGCTATGTCTTGCGGATGTACAGCCCGGTCTGCTTTCTTTCTTTTTTTAATCTGCCGACCCTGCTTTTAACGTTGCCGATTGTTCTTCAAAATGCGCTCTCTTCCAATGAGTTGATGCGAATTCCAATGCGGCACTACACCATCGGTTTGCATCCGTTTCTTTTTATCTCGGCGATCTATGGATTTAATTCTTTGTGCGATAGGTGGTCCGAATTTGCGAAACGTAAGAACCTGATCCTCGTTGCCATTCTCTGGTTCTCGCTTTTGAGGTCGGGCCCCGCGGAGTACTTTTACGCGTGGAACTTTATCAAGGAGAAACGTCCCTACGACGCGGAAATGCTCGCAAAGATCCAGGAGATCGGGCCGAAATATTCGGTGCTTACTCAGGCGAATTTTCTTACCCGGTTGATCAACCGGAAGGAGTTGTACGTCTTGGACGGCAGAACCCCGCCCACCCGGGAGATGATTGAAAAATATCGATTTGATTATATTGTCTGCAGTCAATCCTCCTGGCCGCTTCCTGAGTTTCCATTCGCCGAGACCTTTGCCAATTTGAAAGCTTGGGGATATTCGGTTAGCTTCGAGAAGAACGGCTTTTACATCCTGTCGCGATCAGGTGATGTCGCAACGTAGGACTTGATTTGCCGCCGCGCGTCCAATCTTGCCACGATTGCATAAAATAATCCGACCCAGATAATCTCCCCGAGGGCTTGAAAAGTGAGTGACGATCGTGTACACTACTGAGTGACAGTTGAATGCCGGAGGAGGAAATACTATGAGATTCGTTACTGTTCGAGACTTGCGGGGGAGATCCGCCGAGGTGTGGAAGCAGCTGGCGAAGTTCCGGGAGATGGTCCTGACCCTGAATGGGAAGCCGATCGCAATTATTTCCACAACATCGGAGGAGTTGCTGGAAGAAAATCTATCGACTATCCGTCGGGCCCGCGCCCTCGCTGCCGTTCAAGCGATCCACGCTGAATCGGTACGTAAGGGGCTCGACAAAATGACGATGGACGAGATCGATGCTGTGATCCAGGACGTTCGCAGGACCCGAAGTAAATGAGAGTTGTTGTCGATACCAATGTGCTTGTCTCCGGGCTGCTTACTCCGGGAGGGACGCCCGGGATGATCATTAACATGATTGCGGAGGGAGACCTCCGTGTCTGCCACGATCCAAGGATTTTTGCGGAGTACGGTGCGGTTTTGGGTCGTCCTGAGTTTAACATTTCAGCCAACAGTATTGCTGAGCTTCTCGATCAGATTATAACGTCCGGAGAATCGATCCAAGCCTCACCTCTTTTCTCGCGGTTGCCAGATCGCAGCGATGAGCCGTTCCTGGAGGTTGCTGTGGCGGGAAAAGTCTCTTGCCTCATTACGGGCAATCGCAAATACTTTCCGTTGTCTGCTTGTCGTGAATTGACGGTTTTATCTCCAGCTGAATTCCTCGAATTTTATCGAGGCCGATGGGATAGTGCCTTTGGTGGGATTAAAAGTTCCTCTGCGGAATACCGGATCCAAAAACGCAAAAAATCTTTCAAGGACGGCCGTCGCGATTACCAGAAACCCGAGATGTCTTTCGATGAGTTTTGCCGACGAGTTGACCGTGTTAGCGATGTTGGGGATACGAAATGGACGTCCGCGGAGGTGGACCGCGTCATTCAAGGTATGCGTCAGAAAACTAGGATTGGAAAGCTCAAGCCCCGCAAATCAAAGGCCATCAAAAACAGCTCTAGGTAGTTGTGTTTTTCAGATTCGTGTTTTGGATGGCTTCGCGGGGTTCCTGTATGCTATTCTCTCCTCCCATTGATGAACCGTCTGCCACCTGCGAAGTGGCGGACCGATATGCCACTTCGCAGGTGGCGGGGTCGTAAAAAGCATGATAAACATTCGAAATCTTAATCTTAGGTCTTATGCGGTCATCAGCATGCTTGTGCTGTGGGCCTCGCTGACGTTTTCGATCGCTCTGACAGAGATCGCGTTCGTTTGCGCTCTGATCTTATGGGTTGGCTGGCATATTCAGCTTAAAAAGGGGACAGGCACCTTTTTCATTTCTCGAGAAAAAGGAGCCTGTCCCCCTAAAATCGACTGGGCCTTCTGGGCGCCGCTGGCGCTTTTTTTTATTTGCGTGCTCATCTCTTACTTTACCTCAGAGTACCCCAAACAAAGCTTCCGGGGCCTGCTCAAGATTGCAAAGCCGCTTCTTGCCTTCCTCATGGCGATTGATCTCTTCGGAGATTCAAAATCTCAAAAACGTTTTGACGGCATTTTTCTTGCGACATTTCTGATGGTCATGATCGATTGTTCGATCCAATGCGCGTTTGGGAAGGATGTCCTCCGGGGTTTTGCGGCTGAGTCTTCCTCGGCGGGGATCCGGTTGGTCGGTCCTTTCGGCAATTTCGCAAAAATGGCGACTTATCTTGTATTGGTGATCCCTGTTTTCGGGATGCGATTCTGGAATGATTTCACGCGACCGGAACAGCGTAAAAAATCTATGTACAATCTGACCCTTGCGCTAGCCGGCTTCACGCTTCTCTATCTGACGCGCTGCCGCGGTCCAGTGGTGGCGCTTGTGGCCAGCTTGGGGATC
>JBAXGK010000160.1:0-5159 GCA_037139435.1 Candidatus Omnitrophota bacterium
GATAAAGGTGTTGCGAATATCCCCCCCGTAATAAATCGGTTTGGCCTGCCGTGGCATCTCCTCAATTCGAAAAACAAGCACGATCTTACCGTCTATGGAATGAACATCGCCTTTAGACGAGAGAGGAATATTGAATTTCTCGCCTCTCAAGAGCGTGATGAAATCATTTTGCACTTTGTCTGGATTTTCAACGCCGGAAACAATATACTTCCCGCCCGCCTCAGCAATGCCTAACACAAGAGCGCCACTCTTGGTGTTGGCAAACGCTGAAACGGTCCTGGCAATATCCTTTGGCAGTTCGCGTCGCGCCTCTTTAACCTCAAAATCATCCCATTCGATCCCGGACAACCTCTTGACCAACTCCCGTCTATCCATCGTTTCCTCTCTGATATTTCTGTTCTCTGTCGCTCTGATACTTTGACTCTCCGGCCAAGCCGCTCAAACCTTCTCTTCTACCATCTCGCGTTTCACTTCTGGCTTTGTCTTCAGCCGGCCTTTGAGAGCATCCTCTTTCTTGCCCAGCATATCCGCTTTCAGAAGATTCAGCTTGTACCGGCGTTTGCTCACGATCTTGATCTTCGTCTTCCCCGACTTATCGACAGTGACCACTTCTTTGGGTTTTACGAGGTCCGCGGCCTCTTTCTCCGTGAGGCGAGCCTGGACGATCAGGAACTTTTGCCGCTCTTCCTTGCCCCAGAGATAACCGGCGGGTTTGATCATCACGATATCGCCCTCGTCCACAGGGCTATTGCCGGAGACGTTCTGGGCCGTCGCATCTGAGACCTTGATGAGCAGTTCATACAAGGTCAGCTTCTTCCGCGCCTGCCCGGATGTGTTGTTTTCGGCCATTCCTGCAGCGCCACTTCCCGCCGCGGCCGCGGCCTGCTCCGTGTCTTGTTCCGTAAGAGCCTTGCCACGGACAATGGAAAAGGGCCTGTCGGAAATATCAAAAACATCGTCAGGGGAAACGCCGTCGGAGACCTTGATCAGGATCTCGCCGAAAAGTCCTTCCGGAACATTCCAGGAATAATCGCCGAAACCATTGGCCGTAGTAACAATGGCTGTGAAATCTTTTCCACCGGCGTCCGAATAGGCGATCCCCATCGGGTAGTCCGCATCGTAGCCTTCCGCGTTCCAGAAAATGCTGTATTTCGCACCGGAAGTGATCTTCTCACCGCCGTTGGGCAGGACTACGCGGATCGTACCGGGATAAAATTTCAGCGAGAATCTTTTCAGGCCCGTTTTTTGCAGCTCTGACGCCTGGGCACTTTGGTGTGCTGACACTTCCTTATTTCCCGGGATCTCCGCCCGCCACCTCAACTCGCCTCCTTGCCCGAATTCTTTCCGGGAGACGTAGCGCGTCTTGCCGCTCTCCCATCCGGTGTAGAATTCGCCTCCAGCTTTAGTCGCAATGCCGAGGTTAATACTTTCTTCATCCGCCGGTCCGGTTTCCCAGGACGGTTTCAGTATCCGGACCTTGAAGCCCGGACTGATGCGCGCGGAAATATAAAAGCCGTCCGTGGTGTTTTTAGCCGCGACAAGACTTCCGTCCGGAGCGGTGACGACATGATAAAACTCGGGGAGATCGACCGGCTCGAGTATCCCTGAGGCGGTCTTTTCCCGATCGATCTTCGGAGCCGGGGTCACGTCCCGGCGTGTCCGTATCCATGAACATTCGACTAGGTGATCCTGATTCGATGAGGACAAGCCCACTGGCGAGGCTTCGCCTGCTCCTGCGGAATATTTCACCTCAGCCTGCACTTCGCCTTCGCCATTTTCGGCGTATCGCTGAAAGACCCAATCCCCTTTATTATCGCAATGGACTCTGTAGACGTAAAAAACCCCTGGAGTGACGGGTTTGGGGTCATTGATCTGGACATCCCCGCCTTTGGCGACGGCGTGTTCCGAACCGGCCAAAGTCGACGCGTAGGCAACGAGAGCGTTATTTCCTTCCGCGGTCTGGCGGAGGATTCCCGCTACGGCACCGCCTGCGGAAACTCGGGCCTGATATTCCAAAAGACCGTTGGAGAATTCATAATGAGCGGTGGTGAGTTTGGCTTTCTCCAGCACCAGAAGAGAATCGGCGGTGTAGGCCTTTCCGGTTTTGTCTCCAAGCACAAGCTTCCATTTTTCAGGGTCGAGGGTCGCGCCGGAGAAATCCTCAAAGAGGTCAAAGACCTTCTCACCGTTTGAAATATCCTCGGCATTCGGTCGGTTGAAATACATGTAAAGAAAGAGGCCGTCTTTGGGAATCTCGGGAACCTTGATCCAGAAAGTCGCCACACGGTCCGGGGCAGCTCCGGAAACGCTCTCAAGAAAATGCGGGAGCACTGTTTCTCCGTCGGCGAGCGTGAATCTTACGTCCTTGAATTCCGAGAGAATACCGCCGTCCAGTTTTAGGTCGCAGGTGTCGGTAGACTTTTTGGATTCGCCCACCTTCACCGGAATTTGATATTGGAAGAGATCGCCTGTTACGGCACCGTTGAGAAATATTTCTTTGCGGGCCTTGAATCCGGACAAGAGTTCATTGCCGAAACTGCCTGTCACTCCGGATGAGCCGGAGAAGACAATGCGAACCCGGGAAAGCGTGCTTTGGGGCGCGAGCGTCGCTCTCCATGAGATGCGGGAGCCGGCCGCCTCTTCCTTAAGTTGGAGCGGCACGCCGTTTATCACCCGGACATAGTCCTGCGGATTGCCGGTAGCGTTTACTTCCAGGGTGACCTGTCCGGTAAAAGTCCAGGTGGCGGAAACTCGGTTCACGGGATTTTCTGTCGCATAGGGAGTTTCGAGTTCACAGACGCTTCCGGAACCGGAGGACACCACCGAACCATCTTCAGCGAGGCTAGCCTTGGATAACAATGCCTTTTTGAAAGAATCGTTGTCACCTCCGCCGGCGCGCCACAGGAGCGGCGCGATGAGGGTTGAGTGTTCAGCCGACGAGGTGCTTGCGTGGGCGATGTTCAGGCTGAAGCAAGAACAGAAAAGGAGAACGGTAATTACGAAGGACGGGGAACGAAGGACGATCATCCCGCAGCTTATCGTCTCTCGTCTCTCGTCTCTCGTCATGTCGTGCCTCACTTAGCGTTTGGTTTCGCTATTCGCCGCAGACCACTCGGCAATCATTCCCTGCCTCATTCGTATGATACACGCACCCGTGAAAAAAGTTGTCATAAAAATGCTAAGAAGTTGTCAAAAAGTCGTCAAGATTGTTGGCTTGCCGGTGCCGGTAAGGGGGGGTGCGAGTTAGACCCGTAAACCCGCCCACTCGCTAACCCGTTATGCGGCAAACTTATACCCGACCCGGTGGACGGTGAGAATGAGGACCGGCTTGCCGGGATCTTTTTCGATCTTTTCCCGAAGGCTCCAGATGTGCGTGTCGACGGTCCGCGTCGTGACTCTCTCATCCGTCCAAATCTTAGCGAGAAGCGTATCCCGAGAGACCGGCTCCCCGCGATTGGATACAAGCATCTTCAGGATCTTGCATTCCGCGACGGTCAAAGGGGTTTCAAGGCCGTCCTTCGTGACCATGTATTTTCGAAAATCGATCCGGAGGCCGTCCAGTTCCAGGACCTCCTCGCACCGCGCAGCGTTGGTCGCCCGGCGCAAAACTGATTTCACGCGGGCCACGAGCTCGCGTGGGCTGAAGGGCTTGGTGACATAATCATCGGCGCCAAGCTCGAGGCCCATCACCTTATCGGCTTCCTGCGCGCGAGCGCTTAGAATAATGATCGGCGCCTTGTTCCCCTGAAGTTTCAGCTCCTTGCAAACCTCGAAGCCGTTCAGCTTCGGCAGCATGATGTCCAGGAGGATGAGGTCCGGCAACTTTTCCTTCGCTTGAACGAGCGCCTCCCTGCCATCGCGGGCAAGGATCACGATGAAGCCTTCGGGCTCGAGATTATCTACGAGGCCGGTCATGATGTTCCGGTCATCTTCCACGATCAGGATCTTTTGGGTCATGAGAACCTCATATTTGCGCGTTCGCGGGTGTTCGAGTTACCAGTGTGTGGGTTCAACCCACTGCGAAGGATGACGGAAGAAGGACGATGGACGATTCGCCCCTCGTCCCTCGTCTCTCGTCCTTCGTCCCTCGTCACCCGACGGGCAACACGATCGAGAACTTCGAGCCTTGGCCGAGATTGCTTTCCACGAGCACTTTTCCGCGATGGGCACGGACAGCGTGCTCAACGATCGCAAGCCCGAGTCCGGAGCCTTCCACGTCCGTTTCTTTCTGCTTCACGCGGTAAAATTTCTCAAAGATCTTTTTCTGCTCCCCGCGCGCGATGCCGAGGCCTCGGTCCGTGACCTCGATCGCCACAGAGCGAGGCTTCTTCACGACAGTGACCTTGATGTCTTTCTCGGCGGATGAATATTTGACGGCATTCGCCAGCAGGTTGGTCAGGGCCTGGGAGATCGCCTCGGCGTCCAACTCAAGCATCGGAAGGCCTTCCTCCATGTTCAGAGATATCTTATAAGAGTCGTGCATCATCGAGGATTTGAAACGCTCGACCGTCGCCCTGATCAGAGACGCGATATCTTCCGTCCGGAAGGCGTACTTCTTGCGACCGCGCTCGATGCGTGCGAAATCCAGAATGTTGTTGGCGAGGCTCGTCAGCTGCTCGCTTTCGTTTGAGATGATGTGGTAATACTCGCGCCTTTTCTCCTCGCTCGGAACGTTGCCGTTCTTGAGCATTTCGGAGAACATCCTGATCGAGGTCAGCGGCCTTCTCAGATCATGCGAAAGGCTCGACACGAATTCGCCTTTGAGTTCCGTCAGGCGCCACTCGCGAGAAAGAACGCTGAGCGTGAAAAAGCTCCCCCCAAAAACGAACAAAGCGGAAAATGCGATCATTGCCACATAGAAAGCCAGGTGGTCTTTTCTTTTTTCGAGCCCTTTGACCAGAACAGGATATTTCTCATAAACGGCGATCGTGTACGGAAGCTCTTTGAGCGGCTGCCGGAGGACGGGCGCGCCGAGTTCCGGTGAAGCGCCGCTTCCGAGCGGCTTCCCATAGAGATCCAGGATCTTGACCTGGTACTGAAAAAGGGAGGCCTGATGGGTGAGGACAGCTTCGACCCGTGCGGGATCCTTGAGAAAACTTTCCGGCTTCCCGGCCAGGGCATCACGGATCTCGTCATCGACAACATCCGCCATGGACTCA
>JBAXGK010000161.1:0-5155 GCA_037139435.1 Candidatus Omnitrophota bacterium
TTTACGCCTCGAAGCGGGTCCTGTAAAGAATGATTTGGGCGCTTATTTGCACGTTGCAACCGCGCTTGTGCGATTGTGAGGAACTGTGCTAATATTACCGCCCCCGCATCCATTCGGGCGGGAGAAAGTCACGAGCTTTACACGGTCCGAGGCAATCTCATTCAGATCGATTTTTTATCGTTTTTTCTTTTTTTTGGATCATCATGTTGGGGTAGCTGCCGCCTCGCTGGAAGCGAGGACGGATCCGCCAAGCATTTTGGCGGGGGCTCGAGCGGTAAAAATTAACAACGTTGTTTTTTTATTTCCTTCTTTATTTTACATGTCGGGGTAGCTCAGTTGGCTAGAGCGAGGGACTCATAAGCCCTAGGTCGCCAGTTCAATCCTGGCCCCCGACACTCTACTTCATCTTGTCCTTGACGGCAGGGCTACCAGGCAATCCATAAACCTTTGAACCTTTATGAAAAAAAGCCCCAGCAATCTTCTTATTCGTCTCGAGGAAAATCTTCGGGACAAAGGATTTTTTAAAGTGCATCAAAAGATCCTTGTCGCCTGCTCCGGGGGGCCGGATTCGGTCTCGCTTTTTCATCTTTTGCAAACGCTTGCCTCGAAACACTCCTGGGATCTTGGTTTGATCCATTTCAATCATCAGCTCCGGCCGGCCGCCGGGAAAAAGGACGAGCAGTTCGTCAAAGCTCTGGCGCGGAGATTCAAGGTTCCTTTTTTTCGGGGAACGGGGAATGTGGAGCGGGAAGCGAAAAGAACGAAAACTTCGGTCGAGGAAGCGGCGCGAAAAATGCGCTATGATTTTTTTCTCCGAACAACAAAAGCAAGAAACTTCAAAACGATCGCATTGGCTCACACGCGAGACGATCAAGCCGAAACCGTGTTGATGCGGGTTCTTCAGGGGACAGGCCTGCGTGGCCTTCAGGGGATTCGTGAAAAATTCACGATGGGTTGCGCGACCCTGGTTCGGCCGCTTCTCGTTTTTACTAAAAAAGAATTGCTGGGTTATCTGGAAAAGGAACGTATCCCGTTCCGTTCGGACAAGTCGAACGGTTCCTCGCGATTCGTTCGTAACCGCATCCGCTTGGAACTCATCCCGGGGCTTCAGCGTGATTTCAACCCGCGGGTCGTGGAGGCCCTGTCACGCATCCCTGCGATCGTGGCCGGGGAGAGCGCTCTCATCGCCGAGCTTGAAGCCAAGGCTTGGGAAAAAACGTTTAAAAGAATCCGTGGTAAAAAGATCGAGCTCTGGCGCTCGGTCTTTCTTAAGTTTCCGCCGGCGCTTCAATTCCGTATTGTGGAAAAGGCGCTCAAGAAGCTGGATAAACAAAGCGGGCTTTCGTTCGAAGCCTGGGAGAGGATCCGCCAAGGACTCGCAAGGGCCTGCTATCGCTCGTCGCTTCCCAAGGATATCGATTTCGCGCTAACCTCCAAAAATGTAACGATTTACAAGAAGCGGTGAAGAGCATAATCAAGTTTGATATCTTCAATTCCCCATGCTAGACTACGGCTCCTTTTTTCTGAAAAAAACAACAGAGATCTTCGAGTTTTATGGCGACTCCTGTCAATGGTAAGCTGAAAAAAAACGCACCGCGTCCCAAGAACGGTCGTAAATTGCCCCCCCAGCCGGGAGAGCCGGACCGCAAGCGGCTGATCGCGCTTTTTCTTATACCGCTCGGGATCTTTCTTGTTCTTCAAGTGTTCGTATTCCCCAGTTTTGAGCTTAAAGAACTGAGTTATTCCGAATTCTATCGGATGTTGACCCGCAATCCCGAGACCGGCGAGATCCTCTCCTGCGAACTGGTGGATAACGTGGTGCAGGGGAAGCTCACCACGCTTGCTTATTTCCAGGTCCATATTCCCTACAATGATCCCGATATTATTCCGCTCATCCGTAAGAATGTCGCGAATTTTTCAGTCAGCCCACCTCAAACTTTCTGGCGTAATTTCTTTGCGGGGATCTTTCCCACTCTGCTTTTGATCGGATTTTTCTGGTTCTTCGTCTACCGTGGCGTCCAGCAGGGCGGCGGCAAGGTTTTTTCGTTCGGGAAATCGCGTGCCAAGCTTGTTGATAAGGAAAAAAGTCCGATCACGTTCAAGGATGTGGCGGGGGTGGATGAGGCCAAAGATGAATTGCAGGAGATTATTGAATTTTTGAAGGATCCGCCCCGGTTTCAAAAGCTTGGCGGCAAGATCCCCAAAGGCGTCCTTTTGATGGGGCCTCCAGGAACGGGGAAGACGCTTCTCGCGAAAGCGGTGGCGGGCGAGGCCGAGGTGCCTTTTTATTCCATCAGCGGTTCGGATTTTGTGGAAATGTTCGTCGGCGTTGGCGCCGCACGCGTGCGAGATCTTTTTGAGCAAGCCAAGCGCGCAGCCAAGGCGGGGGGCAAAGGCGCGATCATTTTTATCGATGAGATCGATGCGGTGGGCCGTCAGCGTTTCGCCGGGATTGGCGGCGGGCACGACGAACGCGAACAGACCTTGAACGCGCTGTTGGTAGAAATGGACGGATTTGATACGCATATCGGTGTCATCCTGATCGCTTCAACAAACCGTCCCGATGTGTTGGATCCCGCGCTTTTGAGGCCGGGCCGTTTTGACCGCCAGGTCGTGATCGAGCGTCCGGACATCAAAGGGCGCGAAGAGATCCTGAAAGTCCACGCAAAATGCGTGAAACTCGGGCCGAATGTGGATCTTGCGAAGATCGCGCGCCAGACGCCCGGTTTTTCAGGCGCGGATCTCGCGAATCTCGTGAACGAAGGAGCGCTTCTCGGCGCGCGACGGAAATTGGAGTTTGTCGGCCAGCCTGAGTTGGAACAATCAATCGAACGCGTGATGGTCGGACCGGAGCGCAAGAGCCGCGTTATTTCCAAGCGCGAAAAAAAGATAAAAGCGGTCCATGAATCCGGACACACACTGATCGCACTTCTTCTTCCCGGAGCCGATCCTGTGCACAAAGTTTCCATTATTCCTCGCGGTTACGGTATTGGCGGTTACACACTCCAAGTTCCGGATGAAGACCGTAATCTTATTACGCAAACCGAGATCCTGGACCGGATCACGGTGCTTCTTGGTGGTCGCGTGGCGGAAGAAATTTATTTTAAGGAGATCAGTTCCGGCGCTTCGGATGATCTTGAAAAGGCGACGCATTACGCGCAGACCATGGTTTGTGAGCTTGGCATGAGCGATAAGCTTGGGCATCTGACGTTCGGCAAAAAAGACCGGCAGGTTTTCTTGGGCCGCGATCTGATGCGCGAAAAAGATTATTCCGAACAGACCGCGGTTCTGATCGATAGCGAGGTTCGCAGGATCGTGGATGGCTGTTATGAAAGGGCGACCGCTCTTTTGACGCAGAATCAGGACAAACTTTCGCTCCTGACGGATGTGCTGCTTGAAAAAGAAGTGATCGATGCCGAAGAGATCAAAAAGATCACCGGACTCCAGGGGGCAACACTTCCCGAGAATGGGAATGGGAACGGGACTCCGGAAATCGGGAAATCCGTCACTTGATCTGGAAGATCCGCCAAAACACCGTTTCCTTTGGACGGACCCTTTTGATGGGGATCCTGAATATCACCCCGGATTCTTTTTTTGATGGCGGACGCTTTCTGGGCCCTGAAGACGCAGCCGCGCAAGCTCTGAAGCTGGTCGAAGAAGGTGCGGACATTCTTGATTTGGGAGCTCAATCCACACGGCCGGGGGCCTTGCCGATCACCGAGCGTGAAGAATTAGAGCGGTTACTTCCGGTGTTGGAAAGGGTTCGCAAGGAAGTTTCGGTGCCGCTCTCGATCGACACGGTTAGTTCCGAAGTCGCAAAGGAATGTCTCGAGGCGGGCGCTGACATTATTAATGATGTGAGTGGGTTGAGGCGATCCGGTCCTGCTATGGCGAAGGTCGTGAGGAAGTTCGGTGCTGGAATCATCCTGATGCACAGTCGCGGGACGGCGGAAACGATGCCGACGCTGGCCCGCTATGAAGACGTCGTGCAAGACGTGATAACGGAGCTTCGCGAAAGCGTCAAACTTGCTACAGACGCGGGGATCGAGCGCGAGAGAATCGTGGTTGATCCGGGGCTTGGTTTCGCGAAGATCGCGGAACAAAATCTTGAAATTTTGAAAAAAATAAGTGTATTTCACGAGCTCGGTTTCCCCGTTCTTGCCGGGCCTTCTCAGAAATCTTTTATTGGGAAGGTGACGGGCCGCGAGGCGAAGGACCGGATGCTCGGGACCGCCGCTTGCGTTGCAGCATGCGTCAGAGAGGGCGTTCAGATCCTCCGCGTGCACGAGGTTGGCGCTATGCGGGATGTCGTTCTCATGACAGAAGCCATTCACCCCGTTAGAGATGGGTTGAAAAGCTTTTAGACCTTTTGGGGCAAGGCGGAGCAAATGAATTTTTATGTAAATAGTTATGCGAATGCTGCGGAAGCGCTTCCTATCTCTAACGGGGTCAAAGGAGATTAACATGTCAGGACATTCAAAATGGGCAAGTATTAAGCATAAAAAAGCGATCGTGGACGCCAAGCGCGGTCAGGTTTTTACCAAGTTCATTCGCGAGATCACGGTCGCGGCAAAAACGGGTGGCGGGGATTTGAATACCAACCCGCGACTTCGCACTGCCATTCAGTCCGCCAAAGATTCCAACATGCCGGCGGACAATATTGATCGCGCGATCAAAAAAGGAACGGGCGAGCTCGAGGGCGTGACCTATGAGGAAATTTCCTACGAAGGGTTTGGTCCTGAAGGCGCGGCGGTTCTCGTGGCATGTTTGACGGACAATAAAAACCGTTCAGCTTCGGAGATCCGAAGCCTCTTCAACAAGAACGGCGGGAATATGGGAAGCGCCGGGACGGTGGCGTGGATGTTCGAGAAAAAAGGTTTTATCGTGATCGCAAAGACCGCAACGACCGAGGACCAGCTCATGGAGATCGCGCTCGGCGCCGGGGCCGAGGATATGACCTCGACTGAGACGATGTTCGAAGTGACGACCGCGCCGCATGACCTTTGGGCCGTGCGTGAAGCGATTGATAAAGCCAAGATCAAGATCGAGAGCGCGAACCTGACCATGATTCCGAAGAACCTCGTGAGCGTTTCTCCGGATACGGCGCGCAAGGTGGTTCATTTGATCGAGGCTTTGGAAGAGCACGACGACGTCC
>JBAXGK010000162.1:0-5150 GCA_037139435.1 Candidatus Omnitrophota bacterium
CTGAGAGCGGGAAACACTCGGCGCCAGTTTTTATTGAAAATAGACGCCAGGTAAAAAGCCGCCTCATTGATGTAATGACAACTTCGAATGCTTGGGAGCCAAGTGTACATATTTTTCCGAAGAATATAATCGACGACTTTTTTAGGAAAGAAATACAGGAAGCTCACCATGAGAATTAGCTTGTTCACCTCCTTAAAATTACGGGAAGAACCATCGCCCATGGTGACGTGCGTCAGAGGAATCAACCCCTTATTAATTTCCTCCACGCGAGACGGAGCCATATCGCTTTTGTTAATGATTTCCAGCTTTGGAAAATACTTGAGAAAATAAACGTCAATCTTCCCCGGCCGGATCTCATTGTAAAATTTAAGCATCTTCACGAAATCTTCTTGGGTCTCACCCGGAAGACCTATAATGTTGTCAGCCTGACAAACAATACCATTTTCGTTAAGCCGCTTAAAGGCTTGGGCCAAGTTTTCGTTTGTATAATATCGATGCAGCGTATTCTTGCGGATTTCCTCATTCACGCTTTGAACTCCGACCTCCACCATTCTGCAGTCAATCTTCTTTAGAAAACCGACGACTTCAGCGTCGAGATAATTCGGGTGAGCGCAAAGAAGGCAAGGAAGATTAATTTTCTCCCGATAAGCTTCGGAAAAGGCCGCGAGCCATTGCTTATCGTAGGTAAAAAGATCATCCTCAAAGACAACTCTGTTGATATTGTATTTCTTCTTAGCAAGGATCAATTCTTCTATGACATTTTCGGGTGATCGCCTTCGCAGAAAATTACCATTACCGGCATACATCTTTCTAACAAAGGAAGCGCAACAATAGGTGCAGTTACCAATGCAACCTCGCCCCGTGATGATCGGATAAAAACTGTTGCGATAAATATTTATTTTTAACAGCTCTTTATCTGGAAATGGGATTCTATCGAGATCCATGACCGGCGCGCCAAGTGGATTTGCTTGCGCGATGCCATTCTTTTTAAACCAAAGATTATTGATAGAGTCAAAAGATCCGCCCTCTTTTAGCGCCTTGACAAGCAGGGGCAACGCAATCTCTCCCTCCCCCACGACCACAAAATCAATGAACTCTTTGGATATGACAACCTCGGGGATAAGGGTGGCCTGAATTCCTCCGAAGACAACCGGAGTATCTACGGACTGTTTAATCTCTTTTGCAACGCCATAGGCCCAATCGATATTATTACTTGATGCGGAAAAAGCTATGAGATCAGGCTTCCCCTGCAAGATCTTTTGAATGAGTTTTTCTCGATATCGGAATATTTTACCGAGCAAGGTTAAATCAAAATAACCCGTGGCGGAAGTGTCTAAAATCACATCCACCGTGTGCCCGATCTCTTTCATGACAGAAGACAGATACTCGATCCCAAGCATCTGGGGCTGATCATGCACAAAAATAATATGCACGACGTTTTCCCCTCTTTGTTAACAAAAAGCATTCGACCAAAAAAACCGCCAGGCTCAACAGGAGCCCCCCAAAGAACATTTTGGGGTGATATTCCAGCCGCATCAAACCATCGGTGGGAGCATCAAGTTTAACGGAAATAAGACCATGAAAATTCTCCAACTTTCCAAAATTCGTTGTCCAGGCCCCATCAAAATTCTGGTTGATCACCAAACGATCCGGTTTCACGGTCTGCACCTTTACCTCGATCAAATTAGGAGAAAGTTCAAGCAAAGAATCGGCATTTTCCACATTTAAGAAAAAAGCCTCCCCCCTATAATCGGGGTTTTCCAAAACGAGTAAGGAGGTGTAGGGCGACAAAAAAGCGTATTTTGGCATTAAGTAAAACTTGGGAATGACCGCGGCATTTTCCGCGATAAGGACCGTGGGGTTGACGAGCCCGATATTTTCTTTAATCAAAAAATAGTCCAAGGAGCTCAGGATAGATTCATCGCCGGAATGAACATTAAAGCTACCCACATGAAAATTATTTTTTATGGTTTTTTTAAAATCCAGCTTAACGTTGAAAGCATTAAAATAGCCGATATTTGCGTTCAGCAAGTTAAAAAAAACAAGCCCCAACAAAATGACCGGGATACCGACGGATAGGACTTTTTTTTTGCTGCGCTCAAAAAGGGTGAAAAACTCGCCTGCCAAAATCGCCACAAGAAACACAATGATTACGGCATAGTATTTCGCGATCTCAATGATGGAATTAAAAATAGGCAGATTCCACAACAACCGATGCAGATCAATCCATGAGTTAGGCCCGAATGAAAGCACTACAAAGATCACAAGCAGGATCAAGAATCGTCGGGCTTCCTTTAAAAAGATCGGCGCGCAGACGGCTAAAACGACAGGGAGAAAACCTACATACATCGTTCCGGGACCGTTATGAACAGGAATAAACATTCGCTGCATGAATAAATCCAGCGTATTGGCATAATGAATCGCATCGGCATAGTTGAGACCACTCAATCGATTATTGGTCGAGATCAGCGTCAACAGCGGGATCAACTTCACGGCGGATAGAAGCAATGTCAGGAGCCCCAAAAAAACAAGATTTCTCAAGAAAGTAAAATCTAATTTCTTGTCCTGGCCACTCCCCTTAGAAACAAACGACAATGCGAATAGTGCGAGCAATAAAACGATCACGGGGAAAAAGAGCGCGACCTGAAAAAAAAGGAGAGTCAGGATGAAACTGCATAAAATAAGGAACTTGAAATTGTCCTTAGCCTTTATAAAGAATGCTAAAAGAAGCGGCAGGAACAACAGCTCTTTGCAATAAAAGATACCGTTCTCAAACAAATAAGGGAAAACACCCGACATCGAAAATACTAACGCTGAAAAAATAGCGCCCAGCAAAGAACTTTTTAAGACGCCTCTCATAAGATAGAACATGGAACACGCCCCCAAAATAAAGGCGAAGAACCATGAGAGGTTCACACCCCCCACCTCCCCCATAAGCAGGGCGAGCGGCGAGAAGATGGAAAATGAAAATTCCGCAGGATTTGCGAATGCGAATTTCCCTCCATTGAAAAGAGGGTACCACAAGGGAAACCTCATGGATTCCAGAATAGACTCTTTAAATGTAAAAATCGTTGAATAGTTTGAATAGAAGTTAGGGATGTTCTTGGGAAAGAGCGTGAAGGAATTATTCACGTTCAATAAAAGCGGCGAGGCATAGAATCCAACCATCGAAATGAGCGCCACCAATCCGAGGATCATTGTTTTTCTATCGCGCCCCATAGAGGATTCTTTATTTTGGGCCATAATCAAGGAGCTTCACAGTGCAGGTGTCAGGGCTTCTTCTGCCGGGCACCCTTTTTTTATAAAGCGCATTGAAAAAATCAAACGGCGTTGCTTTCAGAATATTTTCATTTCTAAAAGACCATTTATCCCAGTATCTGGTTTGTGAAAAATCCATCCTCAAAATACCCAGGATCGGGATTTCTGGAGATCGCCAGACATCCAAGCCTTCATCCCAATACTCATCTTCAACTGTCGTACGGACAAAGAAGTGATAACACAGGACCTTATCTCCCAAATCAGTGGACATGATCATCGGGTCAGGGTGAAATTTCAGCTTACTAAAATCGATCTTTCCTTTAGCATCGGGAGTCAAAATATACGGCGTATCTTCTATGATATTCTGATGGGAGAATAGGCTCTTGGGCTCCACCCAATGCCACTCGCCCTCTTTGATTTGAATTGCTAATTTTACCGCATCTTTAGGAAGGATCCCGCCCGACAAGAAAATAGCTGGGTTGTTGAGGAAGGAGGTGCTGTTTTTCTCAGGGACAAGCGCTTTTAAAGAAATATTCTTCTCTAGTTTTTGCGTTATGGTGTTGTATCCATGATTAATAAAATCCTCATAGATATCGATTTGCATCCAAAAAAACGCTTGGCCGTCTATGCTCTCTTTACCGGTTAATGAGATCTTATATCGATTATTCCCGCCTTCCGCCTCAAAGGTCACGATTTGATAGAGGACATACTGCCCAACCTCCCAGGGCTTGACCGCATAAGGGTCCTTGTCCGCGGCAAGACAACTGCTCGAATGAACCCAAGCGGAGAGTGGAAGAATGAACGCCAATGAATAGATCCACAGCGCCTTCAAAGATCTTTTCCTCACTTGGTCCCCTCTCCTAAAACATTGGAAAGCGCATTAAAATAGTCGTTGTCCCATTCTCTGGCTTTCCAATCTTTACAGCTGCCGCAGTAAGGCACTTTATGAAATTCCCTGGATAGATGCGCTAGACGCACTTTTTCGTACTCCGGGGAACACCAGATGTCTCGAATGCTGGACTTGCTCACATCTCCAACTACCGTCTCGCTATACCAGTCTTCGACGCAAAATTCGGCTGCTCCACGGCTATTGATAAAAAATCTTCTCCAAAGCAGCGGACAAGGCCACCGGTCCCCCGAATCATCGATCTTCATTTTTTTATCATCGACAAGACCCCCGATGGAAGTATAGATGCGCGTAATGACCTTATCGGCTCTCTGCTCCCAATACTTCTTGAACGCCTCCATCTCGTCCCCTGCTTCGGGTTGGTCAATAATACTTACCATGATCTTTGTCTTGGCGGCCATCTTGTTTCTCTTCTCAATGAATTTATGGACATTGTCCATGACCAAGCCAAAGTCAGAACCCTTTCGTATCTTCTCGTAAGTCGCCTGGGTCAAAGCGTCCAAACTTATTTCGACAACATCGACGCCGGACTCAAGAACGGTTTCGGCCAATTGCGCATCTAACCGCACCCCGTTCGTAATAAAATTCAGAGGCCCTATTCCTTTTTGCTTGGCAAGCCGGATCATGTCTGCAAACCGAGGATGCATGAGGGGTTCGCCGTCACACAAAAGCCTGAAAATGACGTTCTTGTAAGAAGCAACCTCATCCACTATTTTTTCATACAATCCCCAATCCATATGTACCGGCTTATACTGGGGTTGTTTGGAAATAAAGCTATAGGGACAATGAACGCATTCCAGATCACAGGTATTGGTTATCTTGACCACGATCATGGGAGGAAAAAGTCTTTCCCCTTCCGATAAAAAGCCGTACGGCTTACTCATGTTTTTTGTTGCCTTTTTCATCTTATTCTCGATAGGACGCTCTTAACGGTTTTTACGATATGTTTTACTTGCCCATAACTTAGCGATGGATAGATCGGTAT
>JBAXGK010000163.1:0-5102 GCA_037139435.1 Candidatus Omnitrophota bacterium
GAGCTCTGCATTCAGTGCGGTAAATGTAATTTTGTGTGTTCGCATGCCGTGATCCGTATGAAGGTCTATGATCCGAAATTCCTTGAAAAGGCTCCTGAGGGATTCAAATCCGCGGAAGCGAAGATGCCGGATTTTAAAGGCCAAAAGTTCACGATCCAACCGGCGCCTGAGGATTGTACCGGTTGCGGGCTTTGCGTGGATGTCTGTCCCGCGAAGAGCAAGACGGATCCCAAGAAAAAAGCCATCAATATGGCACCTCAGATGCCGCTTCGTTGCGTCGAGAAACCAAAATGGGACCATTTCCTTTCGATCCCGGAATATGACCGGCGTAAACTCAAAACAGCCATGATCAATCAGCAGCAGGCGATGCGTCCGCTTTTCGAGTTTTCGGGCGCTTGCGCGGGTTGCGGGGAAACACCTTACGTGAAGATCGTGTCGCAGCTTTTCGGCGATCGTGCCGTGATCTCAAACGCAACGGGCTGTTCTTCTATATATGGGGGCAACTTGCCGACGACGCCTTGGGCCAAAGATGCCAATGGGCGCGGGCCGGCGTGGTCAAACTCTCTTTTCGAAGACAACGCGGAATTTGGTTACGGATTCCGGATGGCGATCGATAAGCAGAAGGAATATGCCTCTGAGCTTCTCGTGAGGCTCCAGGATAAACTTGGCGCGGATCTTGTCCAATCGATCCTGAGTGCTGCGCAAGTGACCGAGGCGGACATCTATGATCAACGGGAACGCGTTGCGGCGCTCAAAAAGAAACTGGCAGGCCTTAGCGGGGATGCCGATGCTGTGCAGCTTTTGAGTCTGGCGGACACGCTTGTCAAAAAGAGCGTCTGGATCTTCGGCGGCGATGGATGGGCTTATGACATCGGTTACGGCGGTCTTGACCATGTTCTCGCATCAGGAAAAAATGTAAATGTTTTTGTGCTCGATACGGAAGTTTATTCCAATACGGGCGGGCAGGCATCGAAATCCACGCCGCGCGGCGCCACTGCGAAATTCGCGATGGGTGGCAAAGCCTCCGGCAAGAAGGATCTCGGGATGATCGCCATGACCTATGGGAATGTTTACGTGGCGGTGATCGCTATGGGGGCGAATGACCAGCAAACCCTCAAGGCGATCCAGGAAGCCGAGTCGTATGACGGTCCTTCGCTCATTATTGCCTACAGCCATTGCATCGCGCATGGCATCAATATGATCAACGGTCTTCAAGACCAAAAGGCCGCTGTTGCTTCCGGACAGTGGATCCTTTATCGTTTTGACCCGCGTCGTATCGAAAAGGGCGAGAATCCTCTCGTAATCGATTCGAAGGCACCGACAATCCCTCTTGAGCAGTATCTCATGATGGAAAACCGGTTCAAAATGATCATGAAGAGTAATCCCGAAGAAGCGAAAAAACTTTACCAGATCGCACAGAAGGATGTTACGGCTCGGTGGAAGCGTTTCGAATATTTGGCCCAGGGGAAACCCGCGATCGAAGCCTCTAACCCGGCTATCGCCTAAGGAGAGATGACATGAACGCAGATGCTGTGATGACACCCAAGAAAAAAGATCTGAAGGCCCTCTTCGCACCCAAGGTCATCGCGGTGGTGGGGGCTTCCAGGCGCCCGGAGGCACTGGGCTACGCCATTCTCAAAAATCTTCTCCAGACCGGTTATAAGGGAAAGATCTATCCGGTGAATCCTAAGGCTTCGGATATCCTGGGGGTGAAGTGCATCCCGACGGTGGCCGAGATCCCGGAAACGATCGACATGGCGATCTTCATTATCCCCGGAGCAGCAGTGCCGGCGGAGCTTGAGGCTTGCGCTAAAAAGGGTGCCCGTGCTGCGATCGTGATCTCGGCGGGATTTCGTGAGATCGGTGGGGAAGGCTTGCGTCTTGAGCGCGAGATCAAACAGATCTCGGACACTTATGGCATTGCCGTGCTGGGCCCGAACTGTTTGGGACTCATCAATAATGACCCCAACCTTGCCTTGAACGCGAGTTTTGCCGGGACGATACCGAAGAATGGAAATATTGCTTTTATCTCCCAGAGCGGCGCGCTCGGGACCGCTTTGCTTGATTATGCTCAGGGCGAAAATGTCGGATTTTCAAAGTTCATCAGTCTTGGCAATAAAGTCGATGTGACTGAAATTGAAATTCTTCAGTATTTGAAGGATGATCCGAATACGGATGTGATCATGATGTATCTCGAAGATATTGGCAAAGGGCGGGAATTCATTGAACTCGCGCGTGAGATCACAGGCGGAGAGAACCAGAAAGCCAAGCCGATCCTTGTGATCAAGTCCGGCCGCACGGCGCAGGGAGCCAAGGCCGCAAGTTCGCATACGGGGTCTTTGATGGGCGCTGATGAGGTTTATGACGCCGTGTTCGCACAATCCGGTGTGTTGCGCATGGATTCGGCAGAGGAAATGTTTGATGTCGCGATCGTGTTTGCCAATCAGCCTCTCATGCAGGGATGTCGCGTGGCTATCGTGACGAATGCCGGAGGTCCCGGGATCATGGCCACGGACGCGTGTGTTCGCTATGGCCTCCAGATCGCCGAGATGAGTCCTGAAACCGTCGCAAAGCTCAAAGAAAAGCTTCCGCCGACCTCGAATTTCTCTAACCCGATCGATGTGATCGGGGACGCGCAACATGATCGTTACGAACACGCACTTCGCACGGTGATCGCGGAACCTAATGTGGATGCAGTGCTTGTTCTTTTAACGCCGCAAGCGATGACCGAAGCCGAGGCGACGGCTCAGGTTATTGTGGCCATGGATAAGGAGTCCGACAAGACGATCGTGACATGTTTTATGGGTCACTCTGATGTCGAGGCGGGGGTGAAAGTTCTCAAAGCGAATCATATCCCGCACTGCGCTTTTCCAGAGAATTCAGCTCAGACGCTCGCCGTGATGAATCGGTTCCAGCAGCGGTTGCGCCGTCCCAGAACGGGGATCAAGCAATACAAGGTGGACCGCCAAGCCGCCGATCGCGTGATCCAACAGGCGCTGAAGGATGGGCAAAAATTTCTTCCAATCAATCAGTCGATGGAAATTTTCAGGGCCTATGAAATGCCTGTGATCCCTTGGGCTTTCGTGAAGACGGCCGAAGACGCGTGGGAACAAGCCGTGAAGATCGGTTTCCCGGTCGTGATGAAAGTGGTTTCCCAGCAGATCGTTCACAAGGTGGATGTCGGTGGCGTCCGGCTCAATCTGAATACTGCGGATGACGTCCAGCATGCCTTTAAGGACATCATGGCCGTGGGCGAAAGGCTCAAGGCCAAGATCGACGGAGTTTTTATGCAGCGCATGGCGCCCAAGGGACGGGAAGTGATCCTTGGGATGAAGCGCGATCCGCACTTTGGCCCGATCCTGATGTTCGGCCTGGGGGGGATCTACGTCGAAGCGCTCAAGGACGTGACGTTCCGCGTGGCGCCGATCCGTGAGCGTAGCGCTTACGATATGCCCAGGAATATCCGGGCGTTCAAGCTTCTCGAAGGAGTTCGTGGGGAACCGCCCGCGGATCTCGATGCCATCGCGGACTGTCTCAAACGGCTTTCGCAACTTTCCTGCGATCATCCAGAGATCGATGAGATTGATATGAATCCTCTCATGGTTTACGGGGAAGGTAAGGGCGCCGGAGTCATTGACGCGCGCATCATTTTGAAATAGATGCTTTACGTCTGGATTGTTGAGCCGTTATCGTTCTTAGCGGAATTATTGGATAAGGAGGCTTCATGACCGAGATCCATAAATTGGCGTCATTCGTCGACAGTCTTCATTACCGTGAACAAACAGGTCCCCAAGTCGATCCTAAAAAAGGCTGCTTTCCCTTCATTGCCATTTCTCGTCAGGCGGGTGCAGGGGGCAGTGCTCTTGCGGACGTCCTCGAAGAAATGATCCAGAAGCTTCACTCCGAGCCCCTCTTTCGGGGGTGGCAGCTTTGTAATCATGAGCTCTGCCACATGGTAGCGAAAGATCCCTCGCTGAAAAAAACAGTCGAGACTCTCAGGCGCACGGAATACCATTCTCACGCTGAGGACATTCTCTCTCAGCTTATTTTTGGTGGGGCCTCTCAGGACCTTGTGATCAAAAAGATGTTACATATCATGCGGACTTTTGCTCTTCATGGGAAAGTGATCTTTGTGGGCCGCGGTTCGACGTTCCTGACGCACGATCTTCCACTCGGAATACGCATTCGGCTCGAAGCTCCTTTTGAATCGCGCGTGAAGCGCATGATGGGGGCGCTTAATCTTGATGCGAAAAAGGCTCGCGAAGCGGTAGAAGAAAAAGATAAGGCAAAGGCGGAACTCGTTAAAACCTTTTTCAACAAAGACATTCGCGATCCACTTCTTTATGACATCGTCTGGAATACGGATCGTGTTCCGATTAAAGAAATCGCAAGACTATTGATCGAGATGATCCGGGATAAAGCGGCAGGGGTTTGCTGAGTCTGCTTTCCCTCCTTTTGCAGGACTCCGCCGATTTTAAGACGGTGATTTTCACGCAAGTTTTAATTTTTCAAGTCCTATTTTAAAAAATCTTTTACCCCGCAATACTTCCGGAAAAAAATAAATAATTCCTCTTGAAACTTTTTTGCGATGCGAATATTATTCTCGGTGTTGCAAAGTAAAATGCGTAGTGCGCAGCAGTAAGAGATCGTTTAGTGAGGCAGCAATTTTTTTAAAGTGTTCCGCGAAAATAAGTTCATTTCGAACCCAGCTCAAAAAATCTAACAGGTACCCTTTTTTGAGTGAAGGGTCGGCAAGTCCACTAGATATGGTGGATGGGTAAAAAAACTCTACAAGATGTTGTTCTTTTGTCGATAAGGAAATCATAAATAAGGGGAGATATTATGGCTGACCAGTTCCTTTCCAAGAAGATCACCAGCATCCGCAAGCGTGACGGTTCCATTGTTCCTTTCGATGGAGCTAAGATCTACAACGCGATTGTCAAGGCGGGGCAGGCGACGGTGGAATATGACGGTGCGGAAGCCAACATTTTAACTTTAGAAGTTATAAAAGTTATTGATAACCGCTACTCTCCCGGCTTTCTGGATATCGAAAAGATCCAGGACATTGTGGAACAGGTCCTGATCACCTCCAACCACCTTAA
>JBAXGK010000164.1:0-5096 GCA_037139435.1 Candidatus Omnitrophota bacterium
AAAAGCCGTGGTACAAGACAGTGCTTTTTTTTATCAGCGTTGCGACCTGCGCGCTACTCGGCGCGTCCTTTCTTTTTCCCGCCTTGGAGGGTTTCCGCCGGACCTTTTGGGAATATGCCCGGATGATGTTCTGGCCGGTCACGGCCGGATTTTTTGTGGGCGGTTTGATCGATCATTATGTCCCCAAGGAATATATTTCCAAACATCTGGCGGTCCCGAAAAAGAGGACGATCTTCTATTCCGTGGGTTTTGGATTTCTTATGAGCGCTTGCTGTCACGGGATCCTTGCGATCTCGATGGAGATCCATAAGAAAGGCGCTTCGGGCCCTGCCGTGGTGAGTTTTCTTCTCGCGAGCCCCTGGGCGAATCTCCCGATCACGATCCTTCTCTTCGGATTCTTCGGAGCCAAAGCGTTTTTGATCGTCGGCGGAGCGCTTCTGGTCGCGCTTGTCACCGGATTTTCCCTGCAAGGTCTGGACAGGCTCGGATGGATCGAGAGGAATCGTCACTCGGTCGAGGTGGAGGAAGGGTTTTCGATCTGGCAGGATATTTTGAGGCGTTTCCGGGAGCATGAGTTCAGTCATGAAAGTTTCCGGCACGCCGTCCGCGGAATCTGGAAGGGAATGGCTTCGCTGGCCGCCATGGTGCTGCCTTGGGTGCTTATCGGGATACTTCTCTCCGGACTCGTTTCAGCCTTCGTTCCGGGCCATATCTTCCATCAATATTTCGGTCCGACACTTTTGGGACTGTTGGTGACGATGGGGGTCGCGACCGTCCTGGAGGTTTGCTCCGAAGGGACTTCGCCCTTGGCTTTCACGATCTATCAACAAACCGGTGCTTTTGGGAACGCGTTCGCATTCCTGATGGGTGGGGTGGTGACGGACGTGACCGAGATCGGGCTTGTGTGGAAAAATCTAGGACCCCGGACCGCGCTCTGGATGCTCGCAATCACGTTGCCGCAGGTGGTCGTGTTGGGGTGGCTCTTTAATAAAATCTAGCTCAACGCGCAAAGCGCAACGTAAAAGCTTGCCTTATCGTTGAGCGTTGAGCGTTGCCCGTTGCGCGAGCCAAGCGATTTCTTCCGCTTCTTTCTCTTTCCCGCGTTTTAACGCTCCTTCAATGTAGATCTTCGCTTTTTCTTCGAGCGTTTTCCGTGCGGCCAAGGCTTGTTCCGGCGTAAGAACATTTTGCGAAAGGATTTTTGAAAGCGACTGGATGCGGAAACGGTCCATGGCGGGGAATTCTCGTGAGCGCTGGTCGGCATGGCCGCCATATTTGAAGATATAGGGTTTTTCGATCAGGCCTATCGGATACTTCGCGGCGATCCGAAGCCAAAGATCATAATCCTCACACGCAGGAAGCGATTCGTCGAAAAGTCCGACCTCCTCGAAGAGTTTCCGGTGCATCATGACGGCCGACGGGCTTACGACGCAAAGCGGCAGGCATTTTTCAAAGATCCACCCGCCAAACTTTTGGTGCTTTTTCATCGGGTTCACCCGTGTGCCGTTCCGGATCCAGATCTCTTCAGTCTGGCAGATAAGGTAGTCGGGATTTTCTCTGAAGAATTCCAACTGGGCCTTGAGCTTGCCGGGTTTCCACTCATCATCCGAATCCAGGAAAGCGATCCACTCGCCCTTGGTTTCTTTGATACCAAGGTTGCGCGCGGCGGCGGGGCCTTTGTTCTCCGCGCAACGCACAACGCACAACGAGCAACGTTCTTCTGATCCGTTCGGACGAGCGCCTGCGGCAGATTTATTTTTCGTTGAGCGTTGACCGTTGACCGTTGCGCTCGTATTGTCCGTTGATCCATCGTCCACAAGGATGAGTTCGGAATCGATGCCCTTTTGCGCGAGGACCGAATCGATTGCGCGCGGCAAGACCGTCATGCGGTTGTAAGTGGGGATAATGACGCTGATCAAGGGCATGTCGGATTATAACATGGTAGAGAGTAAGGAGTAAGGCGTACGGCGTACGGAGTACGGCGAAATAATCGCAAGAGAACGCCTTACACCTTAAACCGTACGTTAATCGCTTTTAGGGCCTTGTTCGTTGACAGCTTATGCGAGGGGTTTATACTACTTTCTAATATGTTCCCCAAAATACTGTTTTCCGATAAACAAAAGATTAGCCCGGTTTTTTTTACCTTTCTTATCTTAGCGATCTCTTTCCTCGCCTTTTTTCTCGATATCGCGACCCGGAATCTGATCGCTTTTGATATTTTTTATTTTCCCTCGATCATGTTGGTCACTTGGTATCTGGGGAGTCGCCCCGGATTCTTGATGGTCGTTCTTATTACGCTTTTGTGGTCCTTTGCCCAAGGGTATGAAGGATACTCCTCCGATGGTCGGACATTCGTCCTGGACGCCATTCTCCATTTTTTTATTTTCGTTCTGATCTATGGGTTGACCGGGTGGGTGCGTCAAAGCGCCATGCTCTTGGAACAAAAAACGAAAGAACTTGCCCGCTCGAATCTCGAACTCGAACTCTTCGCCGGGAAGGCGGCGCATGACCTTCAGGCCCCTCTGGCGACTATTTTAGGTTTTGCGGAGCTTTTGAAAGAGAAGTGTCAGGGTTCCGGAGATGAGGTGACAAAAGATTTTTTAGAGCGCATTATTAATAGTGTGAGGCGCATGAGTGTTTTTATTAGAGCGCTTTTGAATTATGCCAGCGTGAAAAAAATCGAGCCCGCGCCGCCTCCCGTGGAATTGGAGAAGGTCGCTAAAGAAGTGATCGACGACTTCCATTTTACGGCGATCGAAAAAAAAGCGGAAATAACGTGCGGCCCCTTGCCGGTGCTTGCGATCAACCCCGGCCTTGCGGGACTGCTTTTTCAGAACTTGATCGGCAACGCGCTGAAATATTGCGAAAAAGAACCCCGGATCCGCATTTCAGCCGTTCGCAAAGGAAAAGAATGGATTTTTTCAATCCAGGACAACGGGATCGGAATCCCGGAAAAATCCAGGGAACGCGTTTTCACCCTATTTGAAAAACTGGAGACGCGGATGAAGTATCCGGGTTCGGGGATCGGCCTTGCGACCTGCCAGAAGATCGTGGAGCGTTACGGCGGGCGCATCTGGGTTGAATCTTCGCCAAAAAGCGCGACGAATCCGTCCGGCTCTGTGGCGGAAAAGCCTGGAGAAGGTTCGACTTTCTTTTTCACATTGCCGGCGGCACGAGGCTGAAGAAACGCGCTGCGTGGTTCGAAGTGGTTTATTTTCTCTTCTTAGGTATAATCCCTTTCTCAACCTATTCACGGAAAGCTTGAAAGAATGAAAAAAAAGAACAGTCCCAATACAGGTCAATCGCAGCAAAGCGGTCCCGACACCAATCGATTTCCGCAAAGCGGAAATCGGGGCCGTCCTGACTATCCGCAATCAAAAGAAAATAAAAGTCAGGACGGAGATTCGGGCCGCCCAAACTACCAGCATAGAAAAGAAAGAAAAAGTTTGGGTGGAAAAAAACTTAAGATCTTGTTTGCGGCGTCGGAAGCGGTGCCGTTCATCAAGAGCGGTGGCCTCGGGGACGTGTGCGGCGCGCTGCCCAAGATCCTCAAGAAGCTCGGGCATGATGTCCGGCTTGTCTTGCCGCGTTATTGGTCCATCAGTAAGGAAAAGTATGGAATGAAGCCCATTCTGGGGCCCATGGGTATTCCGACCGGCAACGGCGTCATGTGGTGTCAGGTTCTCGAGGGAAGATCGGACGGATTCCCGGTTTATTTTATCGAGCATGAAAGCTATTTTGGGCGCGCCGGACTTTATGACGACGGGAACTGGGAATTCGCGGACAATCCCGAGCGTTTCGGTTTTTTTTCCCGCGCCTGCCTCCAGCTTTGTCAGGATCTGAAGTTCCAGCCCGATATCATCCATTGCCACGATTGGCAGACCGCGCTTGTCGCGCCGTATCTGAAGATCTGGGAGCAGCACAATCCTTTCTTTGCCGGGACCGCGAGCGTTTTCTCGATCCACAATATCGCTTACCAGGGGACTTTCAAGGCGGACGCCTATGGGTTTCTCGGCCTCGGACGCGACAATTTTACGGACGCCAAGTTCGAGAATTTCGGGGGCATTAATTTCATGAAGGGATCGATCTTTTATGCGGATGCCGTTACGACTGTCAGCCCTACGTATGCCAAAGAGATCCTCGGCGAGCCGGGCGCGAACGGCCTCTCAACTTACATCCAACGCCGGAAGGAAGATCTTTTTGGGATCCTGAACGGCGCGGATTACGATCATTGGAACCCGGAGACGGACGAGCTTATTCCGGCGAATTATTCTTCTCGAGACATGTCGGGGAAAAAACTTTGCAAAAAAGCGCTTCAGAAAGAATTTCTTCTGAACCCTGAGGGGAATCTCCCGATCATAGGCATTGTCTCGCGATTCGCAGAGCAAAAAGGTTTCCAGCATTTGATGCTTGTCATGCATCGCATTCTCCGCGATATGGCTGTCCAGTTCGCCATCATCGGAAGCGGGGACAAGGGACAGGAGGATTTTTTTGGAGGGCTTCCCGCGCTTTATCCCGGGAAGGTGGGCGCCTGGATCGGGTATAACGATCGCAAGGCGCATCTGATCGAAGCCGGAGCCGACTTTTTCCTGATGCCGTCCCTCTACGAGCCGTGCGGTCTCAACCAGATCTACAGCTTGAAATACGGAACACTTCCGATCGCGCGAGCGACCGGAGGCCTAAAGGACACGATCATTCCTTACGACGAAAAAAGCGGTTTTGGGACCGGGTTTCTTTACAACCAGGGAACCCCGGCCGCGATCTATGACACGGTGGGCTGGGCGGTGAGCACCTATTATGACCGGCCCGAACACATGGAGTTGATGCGCAAACGCGCCATGCTCCAGCATTTCTCTTGGGCGGATGCCGCCAAGCAATATGAAGACGTTTACCAAAAAGCCCTACTCCGTCGCGAAACCTGGCAATAATCGCACAAAGCGCAACGTTCTACGAGCAACGATTTCGTTGTGCGTTGCGCGTTGCGCGAAAAAGAGTAGAATACCCGCCATCACAACTTTAATTTTTTTTATCAGAATGGCAGTTGGGACAGCCCTGATTTTTATTTTCTTTTCCCGAATGGTAATCAGGGCAGCCCC
>JBAXGK010000165.1:0-5063 GCA_037139435.1 Candidatus Omnitrophota bacterium
GCTCATAAAGAAGCTCTCTTCGATGCCGTTTTTCCTGCCGTGCCGTCCCAGATTGATCTCAATAAAGGTTTTGTGGAAATGCTCCCGAGGCCTGAGCTCGTCCGGCTGCTGGTTGTGGATGATGAGGAAGAGATCGGGACAATGGTCCGGGATTATTTTGACGGGCGGAAGAACCCGGCGTTCTTGGTGACGTGCGCTGCCAACGGCAAAGAAGCTCTCGAGAGGATCTCGCGCGAGCGTCCAGACGTGATCCTCCTCGATATCAAGATGCCCGTGATGGATGGCCGCGAATTCTATGCAAAACTCAGGGCGGTGGCGCCGGAAATCCCCGTGATTGTTTTCTTCGATTCTATTTCTGGCGAGGAACTTTCCGAAATGCGACGGTTCGGCAGTCCCGCGGTGATCGAAAAAGGTTATAAGGGAAGTTCTCTCTTGGCGATGATGCTTCTGGTGAGAAAGCTGGTGTATTTTAATGCGTAGTTCCTACCTACTACCTGCTATCTGCTCCCTACTGTTTTTCTTCGGCTCGTTCTCCGCTGTCGCTCAAGAACCTGCCGTCTCTCACGAAGAATTCCTGAATGAAGTTCAGGAAAAAGCCTTTCGTTTTTTTGAGGCGCAGCACAATCCCCATAACGGTCTCGTGCGGGATGGCGCGCCGAACCGGCCCGGGGCTGCGAGTAACGCCCCGGCGAGCATTGCGGGAGTCGGGTTCGCGCTTACGGTTTATCCGGTGGCGGTGGAGCGGGGATGGATGAGCCGTCCCACGGCTCACGAGCTGACCGTGCGGACCCTGGAGTTTTTTCTTAATCATGCGGAGCAGCACAAGGGTTTCTTTTACCATTTTCTGAATTTTGAGACGGGCGAAAGGGTGAATCATTCCGAGCTTTCGCCGATCGACACGGCGCTTTTCCTTGCGGGGGCTCTTTTTGCGGCCGAATATTACGATGACCCGAAGATCCGGGATCTGGTCCAAAAGATCTATGAGAGGGTTGATTTCCAATGGATGCTTAATAAAGGGAAAACCTTAGCGCTCGCCTGGAGTCCTGAGACGGGTTTCCATAAGGCTCGGTGGGATCACTTTGATGAATCGCTGCTTCTTTATGTCCTGGCGATCGGGTCGCCGACCTACCCGATTCCGGCGGAAAACTGGCGCGAGATCCTCCGGCCGGTAGGCAGTTACCGCGATTATCGGCTGATCCAGATGCCGCCGCTTTTTACGCATCAATACCCGCATGTCTGGCTGGATCTTCGGGGGCAAAACGATGGATTGGCGGATTATTTCGAGAATTCCGTGAATGCCTCGCGCGCTAACCGCGCTTTCTGTATGGACCAGGCTTCGAAATTTGCGGGCTATGGCCCGAATCTCTGGGGACTTTCGGCTTCTGATGGCCCTGCTGGGTATCGCGCTTATGGCGCGCCTCCTGGCTGGACGGTCGTGCATGACGGGACGATTGCGCCCACGGCTTGCGGAAGTTCGATCGTATTCACTCCTAAGGAATCCATCGCCTGCCTTGAAAATATTCGAACCTATTATAGCGATGCAATGTGGGGACCTTATGGATTTTCCGATGCTATGAACGTGGGCAAGGGATGGTTCAGCGACAAGGTTCTGGCGATCGATCAGGGACCGCTTCTTCTCATGATCGAGAATTACCGGACAGGGTTGGTATGGAAGTTCATGAGCCAAAGCGCGCCGGTCCGGGCCGCACTTGGAAAGATAGGGTTCAAGAAGGGGACGTTGCCGCTTCCGTGGCCGGAACCGCCGGTCTATCGAGCTCAGCATGTTTTAAGAGGCATTCGCGTGGATGGATTTCTCCAGGATTGGCCGCCGGGAGCGGCTATTGTTATGAACTCGAAAGATCATAAAGATTCCGGCGCTTTTGATGGGCCGGAGGATCTTAGGGCGGAAGTCCGTTTCGCGTGGGATGGTGATTATCTTTATTTTGTCGCGAAAGTGAACGATTACGATGTGGTGGCGAAAAAGACGGGGAAACAGATCTGGCGCGACGATCTTTTTGAGATCTATGTCGACCCGGAAGGGAATGGGCTTCTTTGGAACGAGCCCGCCGATTACCAGCTTGGATTCAGGCCGGGGCGTGACGAACAGGAACTTGCCGCTTGGTCCTGGTTCCAGGGCGGGGAGGATCCGTTGGAAAAAAGGAAGGTGCTGGCGAAAAGTTATACCGATGAAAAAGGCTATATCATCGAGGGAGCCATTCGCTGGGATTTTTTAGGAATAACGCCGGAACCGGGTGCGGTGATCCGGCTCAGTCCGGCCGTGCATGAGATCGATCGAAAAGGCAGGGACGGAAAACTCGTTTGGTTTTTTCGCGGCGAAGAAAAATACCAGCGCTTCGTCCTGGGGAAATTGGTGTTGGAAAAAACGGAGGAGATCTCGAATGTCGAGGCCTAGAAAAGAAAGATCGGAAAAAGAGAAAACGGTTCGCCCACTCGATATGGGGCAAATCGTGAAGCGTTTACGTCTAGAAAAAGGATTGAGTGGGGCGGAGCTTTGTCGTCGCGGCAAGGGGATCGATCCCAAGACGCTCGTCGCGCTTGAGAAAGGGAGGATCCGGAATCCCTCGATGGTTACGCTGGAAGCGCTCGCAAAAGGCTTCGGGATGACCGTGAGCGATCTCTTCCGGCAGGCCGAATTCGATCAGCGTGAGTATTTTTCTCTCGGTTCTCAAAAAGGTCTCTACAAGATCGAGCTTCCTTCACAGGGCATTCAGCTGATCTCTTTCACGCCGCTCATGGAAGAACTTTTTTGCGGGAAGATGATCCTTGAAGGTCAAAAGCGGTTTGATGAAAAGCTGTTGGGCGGAGACGAAGCCGGGGCTTTTTTTATCATGACCCTGATCGGCCAGTTCGATGGGGAGATCGAGGGACGAAGAGTGTCTCTGAAAGAAGGCGATAATCTTTATTTTTACGGAGGGATGAAGTTTAGTCTGGCGAATGCTCTCCAGCGCAATTCCACCTTGCTGTTGATAGCCGTGCCGTCCTGTCTGAGAGCCAAAGGCATCTTCAAGCGGCGGGAGCCTTCGCATTCGTAGTCCCAAGGACGTGGCTTGGAGCGGGCGGATCCTTCCTTTTTGAGAGCCGCCACGGGGTTGGGGGCGATGCCATGAAAATTGAATTGTGGTATTAACTTAGGCGTTTCTTAGCCGATATAAGAAGAGCTGTCTCAATAGCCATCATTAGAAGTGAAGCGAAAATCGGGAACGTTTTTGTTTGCTTTTCGAAAGATAAAATATAAAACAAGTCCTGTGGATTTTATCTTTAACCATGGTAAAATGCCGTCAATAAAATGCTTATGAAAAAATCTCTTTTCCTTCTCTTAGTGTCTTTTGTCATTGCGGGTCTTTGCGTGTTCGCTCCCAAGGGGCAGGCCGCAGAGGGTGCCGTGCCGGCGGTTGGCATCACCTCAACGGCTGAAGATGCGTCCATGCCTTCTCCCGGCATGAGTTATGAGCCGCTAAATCCAAGCAGTGCCGCGTCTTTTCCCGTGATGCCTCCCGTGGCTTCGACCCAGTCTGCCCCAGCGCCCGCCCGAATCGAAGAGCCTGTTGCCGTGCGGAAAGACGCGCCTGCGGCGAAGATCGAGATCATGGATAAAAAAGAAAAGAAGAAACAGAGCAAGCGCGAGAAGGCGGAAGATCAGGCCCGTACAGAGGCTCTGGAGAATGCCGTTGGGCAACAGGTGCAAGCGATGCGGGACGAGCGCGCGCGGGAGATGCCGTATTTGGACAAGGTCTATATCCGGACTAGCATTACGCCGTTCAAGGTCCAGCAGAAAGAAGAATTCTTAAAAGGCGGGAGCAAAGATCTACAAGATCTCATTGTTCGCGCTAAATCAGTCCACACTCAGGCCAAGGCCGCGCATGAGAATATTGCGCTTTACAACCGGCGCGTACTCCTGGCTTTGCGAAAGCTTTTCCCCGAAGCGACGTTTAACTTCAATCACCGCGAAGGCGTTCTGAGTAGCAATGCTTTTTCGGGTAAGGACTGGAACGTGACGCTCCGTCAGCCTATTTATAACGGAGGGGTTCTTTGGAATACGCTTCTTCAGGAAAAGGCGAACCTTGAGGCTGCGAAAAAACAATATGACAAAACCCTCGCCGAACTTGTGTTCGATATTTCCCGCGCTTACTTTGAATACCAGCGAACCTTGCAGACGGCTGAAGAAAACAGTGCCGCGGTAGAAAAGATGAAGCGCTTCGCGGAGATGTCGCAAGAAAAGTTTAATGAGAAGATCATTTCCGAGATCGAGCATCTGAATGTGCAGTCGCTTTACAGTCAGATGCAGTTCGATCTGGAGTCCGCGAATCAAGAACTCGAGATCGCGAAGCTCGATCTTCAAAAATATCTCGATCTTTCGGTGAATGATCAAATCACGCTTTCTAAAATCTATAACCTTGATGATGTGATCGAAGGGCAGGCGATCCCCGCGGGGAGCGCGGTGGGGACCAAGACCCTTCCCGATGTTTTTAAGGGCGAAGGCAAAGCGCCTGAACTTTCAAAGTTGATCGATCTTTCATATGGACATCGTCCGGAACTTCAGGTCGAGGCCGCGAAGCTTCAGGCTGCGAGACTCGGAGAACGTATCCGATGGGGTGAGTTTTTACCCAAGGCCAACCTGTCGTACCATTTCGGGGCTTTGGGGGAGGCTTATCTTGATCCAGAAAGTGCCTATCAGCAAACGGTGGGGGGTGGGAACGGCATAAAAAATGATCCGATCTTCAAAAAACAATGGCAGCTCTTGCTCGAATTGAACTGGAATGTCGGCGGCAACAAGTTGAGTTATAATTTTGACCGAGATCAAAAAGCGCCATCCATTACGCAATACGATCAAGCGAGTGGCTCTTATCTAAGGAAAAACGGTCTGAACTTTGGGGTTTTGGATGGCCTGGATGCTTTTGTGAATGTGAAACAGGCCGAGGTCGATAAACTCAACCAGGTTGTAGAATTAGAAAAGGCCGAGAAACAAGTGCTTCAGGACGTCAAACAGGCCTACTACGATTATCAGAAGTCCACGATCCAGGTGAATTCCACGGTCAAGCGCC
>JBAXGK010000166.1:0-5027 GCA_037139435.1 Candidatus Omnitrophota bacterium
AGCTTTTTCTCAAACCCGAGAAAAACATGTTTCGAAGTCTATCTAGGATTTGGGGGGTAGTGCCATGTTTTGCAATCGCGGTGAAAATGCGTATAATGCCTCACCTTGCGAGTAGCGTCTTAATCGGAATGGATTCTGGGGGCGTCACGGTGCCTGGATTAACAACAGACACACTGCCCCATATGACACAAACGCCAACAATTGCAGTTGCTGTAATTCCTTTAGATTCAACAAGTTAAGAGCCATGCGCCTGCCCTAGCTTTTTTAAAAAATTGTTGGTGTCTAGGACTAACGCAAGAGTAGATTATTTAAAAGAAACATTAATGAGGTTTGCGACCTGCCCCACAGGGGCTGGCGCAAACAAGCTTTTATTAAAAGAAACATTAATGAGGTTTGCGCCTGTAGCTCAGGTGGATAGAGCACCTGCCTTCTAAGCAGGGGGTCCCGCGTTCGAATCGCGGCAGGCGCGTTTCTTCATATATAAGTCGTTTTTTAAAAAGGAGATTGAAATGAAAAAAGTTTTTTGGGGGGCGATGGTGGTTCTGTGCGTGGCGACACTTCAAGTCGGGTGGGGATGGGGCAATAAGGATAAGGAAGAGAAGAAGGCGCAGCAAATGGAGCAAAAGCAGGAAAATCAGCAGTCCCTTAAAACTATGAAGGATAAGACCCCGGAAGAGAAACAGGCGGTGGTCCAGAAGCATCATGAGACACAGCTTGCGGAGAACAAGGCCTATCAGCAAGCCGCACATGAGAAGCAAATGTCTGAGTTGAAGGCAAAGTTAGAGAAGAACGCGAAGCTGACCGAGGCTCAGAAAACGGAGATCCTTGCCTCTCGCGAAAAGCAATATACCGAAAGCAATGTCTATGGGGACCAACGGCGCAGCGAGAATGCCGCTTTCTTTCAGACGCTTGCCGATGATCCGAAAATGACCGAGGCCAAGAAGCGGGATGCGATCCGGGCGCACTTCCAATCCCAAAAGCCGGCCAACCAAGCTTTTCGAGAGCAGCAGAAAGCCGATAGCAAAGTGGAACGCGAGAAGATCCTCTCCGAAGCCCGCCCGGTTCAAGTGCCAAGCGAGGCTAAAGGCTCGTCCGCCAACACGGCGGCGGTCGAAGGTTCGTCTTCAGTGAATACCGTGACGCAGTAAGACTTTTTTAAAATGGATACAACGGGCGGGGAACTTTCCCCGCCTTTTTTATTGAGGGTTTTTTATGGCGGATGAAAAAAAGATCAGAGTGGGGATCGTGTCGCTCGGTTGTCCCAAGACGCTCGTGGATAGCGAGGTTATTATGGGGAAGGTTCAGGGCGCCGGTTATGGGATCACGCAAGACATTGAGAAGAGCGATGTGGTGTTCCTTAACACCTGCGGGTTCATCCAAGACGCCAAGCAGGAGTCGATCGATGCGCTTCTGAAATTGCTAGAGCTGAAGAAAGAAAAGAAACTGCTGGGAGTGGTCGTGGTGGGATGTCTGGTTCAGCGGTACGCGGAAGAACTTCAGAAGGAATTTCCAGAAGTCGACGCGTTCATTGGTTCCGGGGATTATATGCGGATCGCTGAGGTTCTTAAGAAGGTAACGGACCGGCAGAAATTCGTCAGTGTTCATAAGGCCGGCTATCTTGCGGAGGCGGACGAAACCCGCATCGCATTAACGCCCAAACATTCCCGCTATCTTAAGATCTCGGAAGGATGCGATCACGCATGTTCTTTTTGCGTCATCCCCAAGCTTCGCGGCCGCTATCGTTCCCGTCATATCGCGGATCTCGTCCAGGAAGCGAAGCAATTGGTCGAGGAAGGCGCGAAGGAAATCGTCGTGATCGGTCAGGACATCACGCGATTTGGATGGGACTACGCCGGTAAGTCGCTTTTGCCGCAACTTCTGGAAGCGCTCGGCGCCGTCCGGGACCTCAAATGGATACGGCTTCTTTATACTTATCCCTCGACGCTTACGGAAGAAATGATCCGGGCCATGGGTGCCTCCAGAAAAATCTGCCGCTACATAGACTTACCACTCCAGCATATTAGTGATAAAATACTTAGCAGCATGCGGCGGGGCACTACGAAGGAAGAGACCGTTGAGCTCATCCAGAGATTGCGGGCGATGATCCCCGAGGTGGTGATCCGGACGACTTTTATCGTGGGATTTCCGGGAGAAACCGACGAGGATTTTGAAGAGCTTCTG
Source organism: Candidatus Omnitrophota bacterium (assembly GCA_037139435.1). Classification (GTDB taxonomy): domain Bacteria; phylum Omnitrophota; class Omnitrophia; order Omnitrophales; family Aquincolibacteriaceae; genus Aquincolibacterium. The sequence continues at coordinate 2,182 of JBAXGK010000166.1, forward strand.
GCCTTTATGCGCGAGACAAAATTTGAGCGTCTCGGGATCTTCCGCTATTCCCAGGAAGAGGGTTCCGCCGCAGCTGAGTTTCCCGATCAGGTTTCTGAAAAGATCAAAGAGGAGCGGTTTCACCGGGCCATGCAGGTGCAGCAGGAGATCGCGCGGGAAGTCAATCGCCGGTACATTGGAAAAGAGCTTCGGGTGTTGGTCGAAACGCAAGATGAGAAGGATCCGAGCCTGTGGATCGGACGTACCGCCATGGACGCGCCGGAAGTGGATGGCAGTGTTTTTCTTCGAACAAAAAAAGAAATAACGGCCGGAAAATTTTACACGGTCAAGATCACGGACTCTCAAGACTATGACCTCGTGGGCGAAATATAAATACACCTTCCTGAACCCGAACGTGCTGAGTATCGCTCGGGGCTTGATCGGGCTTTCCCTGCCGTTTTTGATCCTGCGACCGGGCCCGTCGGGGCATCTTTGGGCTTTTATTTTGTTCATGGTGGGCGCCATCACTGATTATTTTGACGGTTGGATCGCCCGCCAGTACAAACTTGAATCGGACTTCGGGCGATGGGTGGATCCCTTCAATGACAAGATCCTGATCCTGGCGCCGATGGCGGCCTTTGCGTACCTCCATTTTTATTCCATCTGGTGGGTGGTCCCGATCTTTATCCGTGAGATCCTGGTGACATTCTGCCGGACCGGGTGGCTTCTCGGCGGGAAGTCCTTGGGGGCCGAGATGATGGGGAAACTGAAATTCGGCTTTCAGACGGTTACGGTGTGTATCGCATTCGCCTATTTGATCCTGAATTCTTATCCGGCCTGGGATGGGGTGACGGGTGTTCTTCATTTTCTTCTCCCGGTCCTTTTGGTTACAACCGTTGCGCTGACGCTTATCTCCGGGGGACTCTTTCTCTGGAACCAACGGGCTCATTTCGCCTCTGAAGAGTTCAACCGGTTCGTTCTCGCAGTGGGTGTGGGCCTGTTGCCCAAAGCTCCCGGGACGTGGGGAAGTTTACTCGGTGTTTTATTGGTCTTTTTGACACGGTGGAGCGGCGGACTTTACGGGACGGTTTTTGTCTTTTTGATTGTGTGGGGAGCTTTGGCTTACGAGCGGATCACGGATCCGGATCCGGACCCGCAATACATCGTGATCGACGAGGTCTGCGGCATTTTTGTAACGTTCATGCTGATCCCGATGACCTGGGCTTCCGCGATTCTTGGCTTTGTGCTCTTCCGTCTTTTTGACGTGTTTAAACCTTTCCCCGTGAGGTCGCTTGAGCGTATCCCGCGTTACTGGGGCATCATGGCCGACGACCTGGGGGCCGGGCTGTACGCCTGGATCATCCTGTTCGTGATCTTTAAATGAAACCTACCGCGGCCATTCTCTCGGTCGGCAATGAAGTTTTGCGCGGGAGCGTGGTCAACACGAATTCCGCGTTCCTTGGCCGTGAGCTTTCCGATCTTGGGTTCGAGGTCATCTCTCACGGTGTTTGCGCGGATTCGCAGGAAGCGATTCGATTCCGGCTCGGCGAAGTGCTCCGGCGCGTGGACCTTGTCATCGTGATGGGAGGGCTCGGGCCAACCCCTGATGACGTCACCCGCGAAGGCATCGCCGCGCACTTTAAAGTCCCGCTTGTTTTCTCAGCCCAACAGTACAGCCGTCTCCAGAAGGTTTATAAACGTTTCGGTAAGCGCGTGCCTCCTCTCGTGAAGCGCGAAGCTTTTTATCCTGAGAATGCGAAACCCCTCATCAACCGTTTTGGGATCGCTCTTGGATTTTCGGTCGAGATCGGGCAAAAGCTCGTGATCGCGCTTCCCGGTGTTCCTTCGGAACTTACGAACATGTATTTTGACGTGGTCCTGCCGCTTCTGAGGAAAAAATTCGGGGAACTTTTTAAAAGCCGGAAATTGATCGTGAGAATGGCCGGTATTTCGGAGCCGGATGTGATGAAAAAACTCGGGAAGGATTTTTTTGAGGATTCCTTCGATTTCGGGATCTATCCTTCGGCCGGTGAGATCGCGATCCGCCTTCTTGCGGATAAATCCGAAGCTCTCATGCGGCTTAAAAAAAAGATCGCGACCCGGCTCAAAGACCGGATCTATGGCTGGGATGAAACGCCTCTGGCCGTTGTGATCGGAAAGATCCTGGCAAAAAAAAGACAAACGCTTGCTGTCGCAGAAAGTTGTACGGGTGGGCTTTTGGCTTCACGCATTACGGCGCATCCAGGATCCAGCGCTTTTTTCACAGGCGGAACGGTGGCTTACCATGCCTCCGTCAAAAAGAAACTCGGTGTTCCCGAAAAGCTCATCAAAGAACACGGGGAAGTTTCTGCTCAAGTTGCAGCTGAGCTTGCGAAATCAGTCCGCGGTCGCATGGAATCCGACTATGGGATCGGGATCACAGGGATCGCCGGCCCGGGCGGCGGAAGCTCCAAGAAACCGGTCGGCCTCGTTTATCTCGGGCTTGCATCTTCCGACGGAACGATTCGCACGTGGAAGCACATTTTCTGGGGAGAACGCCAGCAGGTCCAGGATAAGGCCGCGACGAAAGCGCTCGAATACCTGTGGCGGAAAATTCGTTAAAACAGGCCCCAGCGCGGGTATTTCTAGCGATCCCTCTCCATGAGATCTTCCATCAAGAAATAGAGGGGCTCCTCGGATCGCTTCGCCGCGGGATTTCCGGTGTTCGATGGGTCGAGCCCCGGCAAGTTCATCTAACGCTTCATTTCTTCGGCCCCGTTCCCACCAAAGAGATCGAGCCGATCCGCCTCTCTTCAAAAAAACTAGCATCGCTTTTCTCGCCGCTCGAGCTGAGTCTTGGCCGGATCGGCGGATTCCCAAGCCTCGAA
>JBAXGK010000167.1:0-5018 GCA_037139435.1 Candidatus Omnitrophota bacterium
TGCTGGTCTTTTTGGTCCTGATTCTTCTGGTCCTGATCTTTGGGTTCTTTGCCTTGCTGCCCCTGATCTTTTTTGTCCTGCTCGCCTTGTCCCTGGTTTTGCTGCTTCTGTTCCTTATTCTTTTGCTGATCCTTCTTTTGTTCATCCTTCTTCTGATCTTCTTTCTTTTGATCCTGATCCTTCTTATCCATTTTACTCTTCTGTTTCTGCAGGAATTCAAGGTTGTATTTGGCGTCTTTGTCGGTGGGGTCCAGGGCGAGCGCTTTTTTATAGGAATCGATCGCTTCCTCAAAATTACCGAGCCGGTACTGAACATTTCCGGCATTGTAAAGCGCGCGGGCTTTCAGGAGCGGGTCCTGGGCTGTTTTAGAAGCGGCCTCGAGATCCTGGGCTGACTCTTGAAGAGAATCGACTTTGTAAAGTGCCGTTCCAAGGTTATAGAGCACTTCCGGTGCGTCGGGGTTCTTGACCTGGACCTTGCGGTAGGCCTCCAGGGCGGATTGATATCGCTTGTTCTGGAAATGATCGTTGCCTTTTTTGACAGTATCTTGAGAAGTCTCAAGAAATCCTGTGAAAAGAAAAAAGGCTGCGAGGCAGGCCATCAAGGCCGGACTTTTTCTGCTTTTTCGTAGGACAAGCATCTCTGCGAACAGAAAGAAAAGTGCGAGGAACAGGAGCACCTGGTACTGGTCTTCGCGCTCCACGACCGTTTTTTCAGCAAATTGTTGCTCTCCCCAGCCGCGAAGATGTTTCAGGATGACATCAACTTCTTTTTCACCCGGCGTGGCGGGAAGATAGATCCCGCCCGTTTCTTTCGCGAGGCGCTCCAGCAGCGGCTGGTTGAGACGGGTGAGCACCATTTGCCCATTGCGGTCCTTCTTGAACCCCGACCGCTCCCCTTTCTCGTTCTTGAGGGGGATGGGCTCCCCTTCCGCGGTTCCTAGCCCTATGCAATAGATCCTGACATTGGCCTGTTTAGCCTTCTCGATAGCTTTCTCAATACCGCCCTCTTGGTCCTCCCCATCCGTAAAAAGGATCAGGGCCTTGTATTTGAGCTCCTTTTGGGGGAAGGCACGGATCGCTAAGTCGATGGCCGAAAAGAGCGATGTCCCGGGGTCTGGAAGAAATCCCACCTGGACAGCATCCAGGAACAGGAGGAATGCCGCATGATCAAGCGTCAGCGGCGTTTGAAGGAATCCTGAGCCCGCGAAAGTCACCATGCCGACACGGTCGCCGCGGAGGTTCCGGATGAAGGTTTCAATCTCAAACTTTGCTTTTTCGAGGCGGTTGGGTTTGATGTCTTCGGCGAGCATGCTGAGGGATGTGTCGACCATAAAAATGATGTCCACGCCCTTGCGCTGGGCCGTCCGCTTTTCATCGCCCCATTGCGGGCGAGCGAGTGCGAGCACAAAACAGAGAACGGCGAGCGACATGAAAATCGCGCGGATAAGCCACTCGTTTTTCCGGTGTCCCTCGATTAATTTCGAAAGGAGTGTTTCATCTTGGACTAGCCGGTGAACGCGTTTCTGCCAGAGTTTGTGCGCAAAAACATAGAACACCAGGACCGCAGGCACCAGCCACAGATAGAGGAAGTATTCAGGTCGGAAAAATTGCATCAGGGCACCTGATTTTCTATTAAAAAATAAACCGGTAAATCAGTGTTGTCCTGATGAGCCATCTGGAAAATAGAAATATTCATCAGGGCACCTTCAAGAGAAGGGTTCGGCGTAAAAAGATGTCGAGAAGAAGCAAGCAAAATGCCGGAATCAGAAAGAGCGGGAAGAGCTCATTGTAACTTCGGTATTCTCTGACCTTGACTTCGCTTTTTTCAAGTTTGTTGATCCGTTCATAGATCTCGGAAAGTGCCACGGGATCACGGGCCCGGAAGAAAAGGCCGCCTGTGATATCCGCGATGCGCTTTAGTGTCGTTTCGTCGATCTCCACGTTGGCCTGGACGTAGCGTTTGCCGAACAGAGGATCATCGACCGGAAAAGGGACCATGCCTCCCTTGCCAACACCGATCGTGTAGACCTTGACGCCGAAACTTTTGGCAAGTTCCGCGGCGGTGACCGGATCGATATTGCCAGAGTTATTCTCACCGTCTGTGATCAGGATGATGACCTTGCTTTTGGCGTTCGAGTCCCGGAGTCGATTGACCGCGGTCGCGATCCCCATCCCGATGGCGGTGCCGTCTGCGATCATGCCGACCCGGATCTCAGAAAGCAGTTCGATCAAGATGCGGTAATCCAGAGTGAGCGGGCATTGCGTGAATGCCTTTTTGGCGAACACGACAAGGCCGACGCGGTCGTTCTCGCGGCCCTTGATGAATTTGATGGCTTCCTGCTTGGCGACATAGACACGGTTCTCTGGCTGAAAATCTTCAGCGAGCATGGAACCCGAGATGTCGAGCGCGATCATGATGTCGACGCCGTTGGTCTGGTATTCCTTGTCACTTGAAATGCTGGAGGGGCGTGCGAGCGCTGCGATCACAAGCAGGAACATGATGGCACGCAGGAACGGCAGGATCCTTACGAGAAGCATCCGCAGCGTCGTGGGCCGATCCTTGAGAAGCGCCAAGGACGAGAACGCGAATTCGAGTTTCTCCCGGCGCACAGCCCAAAGAAAGATCGGGGGAAGAAGAAGCACAAGCAGGAAGAAAGCCGGGTGCCTAAACACCATGGGATGACTCCGCGAGGGCCTGTTCTAGGACGGGAACGGATTCTTTGATGATCTCTTCGGATTTTTTGTTGATCTGGATGATCTCGGGAGCCGTGGGGATCGATTTAGCGAATTTCGCAAGATCGGAGGCCTCAAGGACGTATTGGATCTTCTGATAAAGGCCGGTCTCAAGATGCAGGGGCTTGAGGGCTCGCAGAATCTCGACGGTGGTCAATTCGACAGCGAAGATCTCGTAGCGTTTTTCGAAATAGACGCGGAGGATCTCGGAAAGGCGCAAGTAGTACATCTTGATAAACCCGCGCTTGAGAAGATCGGATTCAAAGAGCTCTCCGAGATGGAGGAGTGCTTCTTCTTCCGGACTCAAAGGTGGTGGTGCCGGTTGAAAGATATTCTTTTTTTTCCGAAGCGCACGGTAGAGGAAGTAGCCCGCCACAAGAAGTGCAAGGGCCAAAAGCGTCCACAGGATTTTTCCTAGGCGCAGTTTGTAAGGAACGACGGATTTGACATCGCGAATATCTTCCTGGGTATCCCCTCCGGCAATGCTCTTGACAGTCAGGTAGAGCTTGTTTGTTTGAATGCTTTTCTCGGGTTGTCCGTCCTTTTGGTATCTGATGGCCACAGGATCGAGGATGAACTCTCCGAGACGAAAGGATGTGAGAATGAATTTTCTGCCCGTCACCACCTTTTTCTTTTGTTTCTTATGAATGTCTTCTATCTTCTTGATCTCAAGGATATCCGACGATGGCGCGGGGAAATCGGAAAGGATACGGATGTCCGGGGCATGTTCGACTGTGACGGTATACGTGACCGGGTCTCCGATCGTGAGAAATGCTTTATCAACCTCCGCCTTGACGCGAATGTCGTCGGTGCCTGCCGCGAGGCACGTTCCCCAGAAAACAGTCATGAGGAGAAGTCCGGAGAAAAAAGTTCTCTTCATTTATGTTCCCGGCTCTTGAAAAACTTGAAAAGCGGTTCGATGTAGGAAGTGTTTGCCGGGATATCGATACAATCGATCTGAAGGCGCTTGAAGAGTTTTTTGAGGGCGGTCTGATTTTCATCCGCCGTCTTCCGAAACCGTCTTTGAAATTGAGACGAGGACGTATCGACGAGCATCGTTTTCCCAGTTTCCCGGTCCACAAGCTCCAGCAGGCCGATCTTCGGGAATTCATGCTCGAGCGGATCATGAAGGTGGATGGCAATGACGTCATGTTTTTGGCTAAGGATCTTGAGGGCTTTTTCGTAGCCTTCATCCATAAAGTCCGAGATCAAAAAGATAATGGAGGTCCTTGTCTGGATTCGATAGAGATATTCAAGGGCTCCGGCAAGCCGTGTCATTTTTTTCTTGGGTTGGTAACCGAGCACCTCGCGAATAACGCGAAGGGCATGATTCCGACCTTTTTTGACCGGAATGAATTTCTCGACGCCTTCGGTGGCGATAAGAAGTCCTGTTTTGTCGTTATTTTTGACAGCCGAAAAAGCGAGAATGGCCGTGATCTCTGCTGCGATCTCGGATTTGAGTTTGTCCGTCGATCCAAAATATTGAGACCCGGACATGTCGACGGCAAATAAGACCGTAAGCTCACGAGTCTCAACAAATTTTTTAACAAAAGGATGCCCGGTCCTTGCTGTGACGTTCCAGTCGATGGTGCGGATATCGTCACCGGGGACATATTCCCGGACGTCGGCAAATTCGATCCCCTGACCTTTGAAGACGGATTCGTATTCCCCGCCGAAAAGATCATTCACCAGATGAGTGGTCCGGATCTCGATCTTTCTGACTTTTTTGAGAAGTGTCGCGGGGATCATTGGTTCTGAACGCTCCAGTCATTTTGGGCAAAAAATACGAATGCCAATATACGGGTTTCGAAACCCGTATATTGTGGCTGTCTAAAAATTAAGGAACCTCAACCTGATCGAAGATCTTTTTGACAATATCGTCGGACGTGATGTCTTCGGCTTCTGCTTCGTAGGTCACAAGCACGCGATGCCGTAGGACGTCCGTTCCGATTTGCTTGACGTCATCCGGGGTCACATACCCGCGACCCTGGAGAAAGGCGTTGGCTTTGGCCGCAAGTGTCAGCATGATGCTCGCGCGCGGCGAAGCGCCGTAGGATATGAGGGGCTTCAGGTCCGGAAGCTTGTAATCCTGTGGGGCGCGCGTTGCGAATACAAGATCGAGGATATAGTCTTTCACTTTTTCATCGATGTAGATCTGGTGCATCAGTTGGCGAAGAGCCATGATCCGATCGATATCCAATACGGGATTGACCTTGATGGCTTTTCCGATGGCCATGCGCTCCAGGATCTCTTTTTCTTCCTTTTTGCTCGGGTAACTAACG
>JBAXGK010000168.1:0-4997 GCA_037139435.1 Candidatus Omnitrophota bacterium
ATGGGTCAAGGCCTGAAAATTCTTGAGCAGCATGCTGGTGATCTTCCCAGGACGCCCCTCACCGATCTCACGTCCGTCGATCTTCACAACAGGAATGACCTCCGCCGCTGTCCCCGTGAGGAAGACCTCATTCGCGTTGAAAAGATCGTGGCGCGTAATGATGCGTTCCTCAAAAGGAAGCTTGATCTTTTCCGAGATCTCGATAATCGCCTGGCGGGTGATCCCCTTCAGCGCGCCGAGATAGGTCGGAGGCGTGAGCAGGATATAATCTTTCACCGTCTGCCCCTTGCCGGTCTTCTTGATCATAAACACATTGTCGCCGGTGCATTCCGCCACATACCCCTGATGATTGAGCATGAGCGCTTCGATGCACCCGCCGTTCTTGGCTTCGATCTTCGCCATGATATTGTTGAGATAGTTCAGGCTCTTGATCGAAGGATTCACGGCTTCCGGTAGATTTCGAACCGTCGGCACCGTGATGATCTCCAGCCCTTTTTTATAAAGCTCTTTGGGGTAAAGCGCGATTTTGTCCGTAATAATGAATACCGTGGCCTTTTTGCAAAGCCAGGGAGAAAGCCCAAGGTCCCCCACCCCGCGCGTCACCACCACGCGGATATAAGCATCCGTCAGCTTGTTCTTCTTGAGCGTTTCGATGATGGCATCTTTCATAGCCTTCATATCCATGGGGATCGTGAGCATCAGGGTATGCGCCGATTCCCACAAACGATTCAAATGTTCGTCCAGCTTGAAAACCAAGCCGTCATAAGCGCGGATCCCTTCGAAGACACCATCGCCATATAAAAGTCCGTGATCAAAAATCGAAATCTTCGCTTCGCTTTTGGGATACCACTTGCCATCGAGATAGATCTGAAGTTCCATTTTCTTCTCCTAGTGTCTTACAATTATGAAATCGGTTTATTATTAATGATCGTCTCCGGAGCCGGGACCCGCGACTGCCCCTGGATCAGAACTCCATCCTGCAAACGGTACGAGCGCTGATAGCGCGACGCCATTTCCTCATCATGCGTCACGATAAGGAACGCCTGACCTTCCTGCTGATTCAATTCATTCAAGAGCGCCATCACCGAACTCGCGGACTCAGGATCCAGATTCCCGGTGGGTTCATCACAAAGCACCACGGCCGGATGGTTCACAAGGGCTCGCGCGATCGCCACACGCTGCTGCTCACCGCCCGAAAGCTCGGACGGATAATGGGTCCGGCGATTCCAAAGACGCACCCGCTTCAGCACTTCCTTGACCCACGGCTTGTTGGCCTTCCCCGCGATTAAAGTCGGCAGGAGCACATTTTCATAAGCCGTCAGTTCCGGCAGCAAATGATAGAACTGAAACACAAAACCCACCTGATGACTGCGTAAGCGCGCGAGATCACGCTCCGACATCTCGATCATATCCTTGCCTTCAAAGAAGATCTTCCCATCAGTCGCCCGGTCCAAGCCGCCCAATATGTGAAGCAGGGTTGATTTCCCGCAGCCCGACTTCCCGGTGATAAAAACCATCTCCCCCTTACGAACGATCAATTGTATCGAACGCAGGATCTCCAGAGTTCCAGCCGGCGTTTCATATTCTTTACGAACATCGAAGGCGCTAAGAAGCGGAGCTTCCACGACATTACTCATAGCGGAGCGCCTCCACAGGATTGAGGCTCGCCGCCCGGTGCGCCGGATAAAAACCCGCCACCACCGCCACCACAAGCGCAAACCCCACGATGGTTACAACATCCGGCATATGAACCTCCGAGGGAATCTTATCAAAAAGATAAATATCACTGGGGAACACATCAAGCCCCGTGGTTTTTTTAAGAAAATCCGCCACGGGATTCAGATTGTACGCAAGCGCAAGCCCCGCCACCGCCCCGAGGATGATCCCCATGGACCCGATGCTGAACCCTTCCATGACAAAGATCTTACGGATGCTCATGCGCGTCGCGCCTAGCGCCCGGAGAATTCCGATGTCTTTTGTCTTTTCCATCACGACCATGGTCAGCGTTGAAATAATATTGAATGACGCCACCAAAATGATCAGGGCCAAAAGGATCGTCATCACGCTCTTTTCGACTTTGAGCGCCTGGAAAAAATTCTGGTTCATGTCATACCAGGAACGGAAATAATACTGACTCGAAAAATCTCCGGCGATCACCCATTTCCATTTCTCCGCATCATCCACGTTCTTGAAACGCATACTGATCCCGGAGACCTTAGATCCCATCTGATAGACTTTTTGCGCCTGCTCGATCGTCACGAGGGCAAGCGACGTATCAAAATCGTTCATCCCCACGCGATAGATCCCGCGCACCAGAAAGGGCCACGTTCGGACGTGCGCCGGAAGCGGCACGAATGGATTTTCGGGTTCCGGGATCGGAGTGATCATGTAGATCACATCGCCCACTTGAGCGCCGAGCGAGGCCGCCAGATTCTCTCCGATAAAAACACTGCCGCGGTGTGTTTCGATCTTGTTCTTGAAAAATAAAAGAAAGCGCTTGCGCTCGACCTGCACGGAATCTTTGAAGTTTAAAGTTCCGGAGATCATGTTCTTCTCAAAGATTCTGAGGTCTTCCGTCGCCGGATCAATCCCCTTCACCACAACGCCGGTCGCGTTCTTGGTGCTCCGGAGGATCGCCTGTCCTTCAATGAATCTTGATGCGGAAACAAGTCCCGGAATGTTATGGCTGCGGATCGCTGCAAGATCACGCTCCGCAACCTCGATCCCGTCCACTTTTTCGATCCGGAGGTGCGGTTGAACGCCTACGATCTTATTTTTCAATTCGCGGTCAAAGCCACTCATCACCGCAAGCACCACGATCAAGGCCATCACCCCGATAGCCACGCCGCCAACCGAGATCATCGAGATCAATGAAATAAACCCGGTCTTCCGCCGCCGCGTCAGATGTCTTCCTGCGATAAAAGTTTCAAAGCCCATAATTTAATCCTCCAAATTCTTAAGTGTCATCCCCGAATGCTTCTCTCGGGGATCCAGCTCCTGAATTCCCACCTTCGCGGGAATGACAATATAAGTACTAGGCCTCCGCCTCAGCCTGTTCAATCGTCTTTTTCTCCGGCTTCAGCTGTGGGAATAAGATCACGTCCCGTATGGATGCCTGATTCGTCAGAAGCATAACCAGGCGATCGATCCCGATCCCCAAGCCCCCTGCCGGCGGCATCCCATACTCAAGTGCCATCAAGAAGTCTTCATCGACCTCTTTTGACTCTCCGATAAGCTCTTTTTGTTCCATAAGCCGCTCGCGCTGAATGGTGGGATCGTTCAGCTCTGAAAAAGCGTTCGCGATCTCCATCTTGGCGACAAAAAGTTCGAAACGGTAAACGAGTTCCGGGTCCTCGGTCTTGGCCTTAGCCAAAGGAGTCATGACCGTCGGGTAATCGATCACAAAAACAGGATCCCAAAAATCCTTTTCGACCTTTTCACCAAAAATCTCGTTCAGAATGTCGATATCTTCCATTTTCTCCGAGATCTCAACATGAAGCTTCTTCGCAGCTTCCCGCACATTCACCTTCCGGAAATCCATGCCCGTCGCAGCTTCAAGCGCTCCGTAAAAGGAAATACGCTTCCAGGGCCGCTTAAAGTTCAAAGTCTTGTCGCCATACGGGATCTCATCTTTCCCGTAAAGCATCGTCACAAGGTGATGCGTCAGTTCTTCGGTGATATTCATCATGTCTTCGTAATCCGCATACGACTGATAAAGTTCCATCATCGTAAATTCCGGATTATGACGGACCGAAATGCCTTCATTCCTGAAATTGCGATTGATCTCATAAACTTTTTCAAAACCGCCCACGAGAAGTCTCTTGAGATAAAGCTCCGGCGCCACGCGAAGGAAAAGATCGGTGTGAAGCGTGTGGTGATGCGTGACGAAAGGTTTCGCCCGGGCGCCACCGGCCAGAGGCTGCATCATGGGCGTTTCCACTTCCATGAATTCCCTCTGATCGAGGAACGCGCGGATCTCGCGGATGATCCGGCTTCGCGCTTTGAAAGTCGCGCGCACTTCGTCGTTTGAAATTAGGTCGACATAGCGATGCCGGTAACGAGTCTCCACATCTTTTAGGCCGTGCCACTTTTCGGGAAGCGTTCGAACGATCTTGGAAAGACGTTCAAACTTCTCGATCTTGATCGTAGGCTCTCCGGTTTTGGAATTAAAAAGCTCACCTTCTAACCCAATAATGTCCCCAAGCGACAAGCCCGTGAAGAACTTATAATTCTCTTCTCCCAGGATATCCTTTTTTGCATAGATCTGCATGCGAGCGTCTTCGTCCTTCAGGTCCGCGAAGGCACTCTTCCCCATGTCCCGGCGTGTCATGAGACGCCCTGCCACACGCACCTTGCGGCCTTCTTTAAAATTCTCGCGAATCTCCGCAAGCGAGTCCTTAGGGAGAAACCTGTGTCCGTAGTCCGATGTGCTCATTTGGATTTATCCTTATGCCTTGGCGCAGAATGATTTAAGACAATTCGCAGCGCAATTATATGCTAGATATCAGGCAGGGTCAATCAACGTCAGACTACAGTGAAGCAGAACACAGAGGAATGCAGATCAAGAGGGCGCTTCCGCGCGGACTGAATACAATCTTTCTTTTACTTACGCTTCGCGGCTTTCTGTTTCGAGGTTTTCTGTTTCGAGTCTGTGTAAGTCGATGGCTTGCGTTTCAAATTCGAATCCAGAAACTGGATGGTCTCAGGCGCGTTTTCTTGTGTCATTAAGTTGCTCCCGTGACTGCCATTCGGAATGGTGTGGTGCTGTCCGACCCCATTCGCGATGAGTGCGTTTCCAAAAGCTTCTCCGGATGCCTGAAATCCCGGCTTTTCACCACCCGTTGCTTCAGTTCCGTTAAAGACAAGTGTCGGGGCCGTACTGGGTGAAACACTATCGACGGGCCAGTCACCACTATGAGTCGCCGCAAGCGGCGCATAACGAGCATCGGCATTAACCGGACTCAGATCAGCTGCCGGGCTAAAAGCTACCGCACAAT
>JBAXGK010000169.1:0-4975 GCA_037139435.1 Candidatus Omnitrophota bacterium
GGGGAATGCCGGAATTGGCCCAGCGGGTGAGCGCGGTGTGGCGGAAGATGTGAAATCTTTCGCCGATCCGCAAAAAGTGGAGCCTTTTTTTGATCTTATCGAAGCGTTTCCGGATATTGCAGAGATTGTCCCTCTTTGCCTTGGCCCGCTGGACGTTGTTTAGATCAAAAAGCCTCTCGCTTCGCCGGGGGATCTCCTTGATCAGTTCCTTCATTCTTTGACTCAGGGGAATGGTCCGGCTCCGCCGGGTTTTGGTGAGAAATTCTTCCGTGCTCCTGACTGTGATCAGATTTTTTGCGAGATCGATATCCGCCCACCGCAGGTGCCGCAGTTCGTTGAAGCGAAGCCCTGTTTCAAGGAAAACCTCAATGACGTTCCTGAATTCGATATCGTCTTTACAAGTTTCAAGGACCTTTTGGATCTGGTCCGGGGAAAGGCAGGGGGGGCGCTCGTTCTGGTCAGCTTTTTTGGCCCTCCCGACCTTTGAGGCGGGATTCCTGACAAGAGAAAAGATATTCTCGTTTTCGATGCAGTAGTTAAAAAAAGTGATCAGGTTGCGCAGGTCCGTGTTGAACGAGTTCGGCTTGATCTTCCTGCCGGGAGATGACTTGTTCCGTGAATTCAGGCGAAAGGCGCGGTAGCTTTCGATGTGGGTTTTCTGGAGCTCATCGAGATATTCGATCGCGGGATATTTTTGCCGGAGGAATTTCGCGAAGCGCCCCTTGAGAAGGGATTGCCGGGCTTCACAGGTTTTCATTGTGATATTGCCTGATTGGACGGCTTCAAGGCATCGTTGGAGATAGAGCTCCGTGGCTTTGGCGATCGTCATACGGCCTTTACCTGTATTCACCGGCAGGGGAGCATAGGGGTTGGATTCCGTCGGGTTTTGTGGTTTAATAGCGCCCGCTTGGGAGTGGGCTTCCGCAATAAGGATGCCCAGCTTTTCGGCCTTGATCAGGGCATCGACCCGCTTGAGTTCCTTTGTGGCGTGTTGTTTGTCCGATCCGAGGAAGCAACGGACGCGTTTCCCGTGACGGTAATAATCAATTTGATATTGGTGGTGTTTTTCTATGAACCGAAGCTTTGGCATGAGCAAGACCTCCTTTTCTAAGGAAGGTCTTATTTTAAGCTTTGGTCAAATGGTGGTCAACTGCTTTTTTTGAGTCTTTTTGCTGTTTCTGTAACTCATTTATTTATAACAGTTTGCCCCCATAGCTCAATTGGATAGAGCATCTCCTTCCTAAGGAGAGGGTTGCATGTTCGATTCATGCTGAGGGCATTTTCTTCCGATCGTTCCCCGATACCCGTTCGCCGTTGCACGCTTTTAATACTGGATCAATGAAAACACGTCGTGCTTCTTCAGTTTGTCGCGCCCATTAAGAAATTCCAACTCGATCACAAACGCGAGCTTTGCCACTTTGCCGCCGATGCTTTCCACCAGCTTCACGGCGGCTGCCGCCGTCCCCCCCGTTGCCAATAGATCGTCCACGATCACGACCTGTTCGCCACGTTTGACCGCATCCTGATGGATCTCGAGGATCTCTTGCCCGTATTCAAGCGTGCAAGCAATGCTCTTGGTCTTCCAGGGAAGCTTCCCCTTCTTGCGGATTGGAACAAAACCCACACCGAGCTTCGTCGCAAGAGCCGTCCCGAAGATGAACCCGCGCGATTCAATTCCCACAACCGTGCTGATCTTTTTTCCTTGTAAAGAGCGCGCCAACCGGGCAATGATCTCCCGGAGCGACTTCGCGTCCTTCAGGAGCGGCGTGATATCCCGGAACAGGATCCCTTTTTTGGGGAAATCGGGGATATTGCGAACTTTACCTTTAAGTGATTTCATATCCATGAGAACTCCTTTGAGAATGTTAGAACAGCGTTGGAAAAAAAACATCTTTAGCCCCGTACTCCCTATTTTTATGGGATAACGGGACAAAACTGCGAACGTCTAAAGCCAAAATAATGCAGTATTAGTGCGGGAGATAATTCTCGAACTGGTCACCTTCCAAAGTGAGCTGAGCGCGGACTTTCTTCAGAACCACGCTCTCGATCTGTCGGATGCGCTCCCGCGTGACATTGAAATGGTGGGCGACCTCGGCCAACGTATGCGGATCATGATGGAGCAATCCAAACCGGCGCTCGATAACCTCACGCTCCCGATTATCCAGAACTCCCAGCAATTTGCGAACCCGGTCACTCTTAAGCATCTCTCCGACCTGCGAGTCCGGATTTTTTTCTTTGTCGTCTTCGAGCATATCGATCAGCTCCGCCGTACCATCGATACTGAGCGGCGTATTGAGCGAACTCGGACGATTCACAATACTTTCGATCTCTTTGACTTTCGCAGCAGGAATCTCAAGAACTTTTGCGATCTCGCGCCTCGTCGGCATGCGACTAAGACGCTGCATCAAGGCATCCCGGACCCGACGCCACTTGGAGATAATGTCATACATATAAACAGGGATACGGATGGTCTTCCCCTGATTGGAAAGAGAACGCATCATGCCCTGTTTGATCCACCAGGACGCATAGGTTGAAAAGCGGTAACCCCTTTTAGGGTCAAATTTTTCTACCGCCCGCATGAGACCTATATTGCCCTCCTCGACGAGATCCGAGAACGCGAGCCCCATGTGGGAGTATCGCTTCGCCAGCGAGATCACCAAGCGAAGATTAGAACGGATCATCCGGTGCCGAGCCTCTTCGCCACGGACGCCACCCGCCTGGACTTTCTGTCCTAGGGAGATTTCTTCCTCAGGAGTCAAAAGGGGAATATGCTCGATCTGATCGAGATAGATCCTCATGGGTGTGCGGTCAAGAGTTTGATCCGAAGCGTCTTCCGCATGGGCATCCGGCTCTTCGTCCTCGCGTTCGCGCTTGCGACGATCCAACCCCCCATCGACCTTGAGGATATTCTCAGCTTCCTTCTGAAGCTCCTTTTCACGGCGAAGGAGGGCCTCCGTCTCTTCGGTAGAAACCGGAGATTTCTTGGAAAGGTGTGACTTGGGTTTCGAAGTCTTGGGGGCGTGAGAAACAGGACGGGAACGCTTGAGGCGTCCCCGTCCGGATTTCTCCTTAAGATGTTTCGGCTTCGCCCCGCGACCGGAACGAGCTTTCTTTTTTTCCTGCTTTTTACCTGCCAAAGGATGAGCTCCTAAGAAAAACGGGCTTATTTTTTCTGGCGCAGCACCGCTTGAGCCGCCGCGAGTCTCGCAATCGGAACGCGGTAAGGCGAGCAGCTGACATAGTTCATCCCGACCTTGTTACAGAAAGCAATCGAGCTGGGATCACCGCCATGTTCGCCGCAAATACCGATCTTCAGGTCCTTTTTTGTTTTACGGCCTTTTTCCACGGCGAGTTGAATCAAAAATCCAACTCCCTCTTCATCGATCGACTGAAACACGTCTTTCTCGTAAATACCCTGATCGAGATACGCGCCCATGAAGGAACCGGAATCGTCCCGGGAAAAACCGAGCGTCATCTGGGTAAGATCATTCGTGCCGAACGAAAAGAATTCAGCACTCTCCGCCACACGGTCTGCCGTGAGCGCCGCTCGCGGCACTTCGATCATGGTCCCGATCATGTATTCCACCTTGGTTCCCTTTTCCGCAAAAACCTTATTGATGGTCTCAATGGAAAGATCTTTCAAGATATCGAGTTCCTTTTTGGTCCCAACGAGCGGGATCATGATCTCGGGAACGATCTTAACGCCTTTTTTCTTCAGGTTGCAAGCGGCTTCGATGATGGCACGAACCTGCATGGCGTAGATCTCAGGATACGTGATCCCAAGACGGCAACCGCGATGGCCGAGCATCGGATTGAATTCGTGAAGCGCTTCAACCTTCTGCCTGACGACCTCGACCGGCACCTTCATAACATTGGCCATTTCTTGTTGATTGGCTGCTTCCTGAGGAAGGAATTCGTGAAGCGGCGGATCTAAAAGACGGATCGTCACAGGAAAACCTTTCATCGCCTCGAAGATCCCTTCAAAGTCCCCGCGCTGCATCGGCAGGAGCTTCGCCAGGGCCTTTTCACGGCCGGCTTTGTCATCGGCAAGGATCATCTCGCGAACCGCGATGATGCGATCGCCTTCAAAGAACATATGTTCCGTGCGGCAAAGTCCGATACCCTCGGCACCAAAACGACGGGCCACTTCCGCGTCATGCGGCGTGTCCCCGTTCGTACGAACCTTAAGTGTGCGGGTTTCGTCGGCCCACTTCATCAGGGTCGCAAACTCGCCGGAAAGCTTGGATTCGATCGTGCTCAGCTTGCCGAGATAAACTTGACCCAAGCTGCCATCAAGGGAAATAAAATCCCCTTCTTTCACGACCGCTTTACCGGCTGTGAATTGGCGGGTCTTGTAATCGATCTGGATATCACTGACACCGGCCACGCAGCATTTCCCCATCCCGCGGGCCACAACGGCCGCATGTGAGGTCATACCCCCGCGCGCTGTCAAAATACCTTTGGCGACGTTCATCCCGCCGATATCTTCCGGAGAAGTTTCGATGCGGACCAGGATCACCGCTTCGCCTTTTTTGGCCCAAGCTTCGGCATCTTCGGCAGTAAACACGACTTTACCGGTCGCGGCGCCAGGAGAAGCAGGCAAACCTTTCGCGATAACATCTTTTTTCTGCTTCGGATCGAACATCGGGTGGAGCAACTGATCCAACTGCTTGGGATCCACTCTTAAAAGGGCCTGATCCCGGCTCAACACTTTCTCTTTCACGAGTTCGACCGCAACACGCACGGCCGCCGCAGCGGTCCGCTTGCCGTTCCGGGTCTGAAGGATGTAGAGCTTCCCTTCCTGGATCGTGAATTCAATGTCCTGCATGTCCTTGTAATGTTTTTCAAGACGCAGGCGGAGCGCATCGAGCTGTTTGTAAACCACCGGCCATTTCTTGGCAAGCACCTCGATCGGTTCCGGCGTACGGATACCGGCCACGACGTCTTCGCCCTGGGCGTTGATCAGATATTCGCC
>JBAXGK010000170.1:0-4957 GCA_037139435.1 Candidatus Omnitrophota bacterium
AAGCGTTTGCGCAATTCCGGATTCTGGGTCGCAACCCCGACTGGGCAAGTATTCAAATGACATTTCCTCATCATGATGCACCCAAGCGTGACGACGGCCGTCGTTCCAAAACCAAACTCTTCGGCCCCTAGCATCGCTCCGATCACCACATCACGGCCGGTCTTCAGCTGACCGTCCACTTGAACGCGGATCCTGTCGCGAAGCTTGTTCATGACAAGCACCTGCTGGGCCTCGGCAAGACCGATCTCCCAAGGCGATCCCGCATATTTGATCGAAGAAAGAGGCGACGCGCCCGTCCCTCCGTCATGTCCGCTGATCAGAACCATATCCGCTTTCCCTTTGGCGACTCCCGCGGCAACGGTACCAACCCCCACTTCCGAAACAAGTTTGACAGAGATACGCGCTTCAGGATTAGCATTTTTAAGATCAAAAATGAGCTGAGCCAGATCCTCGATCGAGTAAATATCATGATGGGGCGGCGGCGAAATAAGCATCACGCCCGGCGTTGAGTGACGCACGCGCGCGATCAACTCATCCACTTTATGACCCGGCAATTGCCCGCCTTCTCCCGGTTTCGCGCCCTGCGCCATCTTGATCTGGAGCTCACGAGAATTAGCTAAATAATCGATCGTCACGCCAAAACGTGCCGACGCGACTTGTTTGATCGAACTCTTGCTGGAGTCCCCGTTAGGCAAAGGCTGATAACGCGCGTCATCCTCGCCGCCTTCCCCGGAATTACTCGAAGCCCCCAACCGGTTCATAGCAATAGCGATGGTTTCATGCGCTTCTTTGCTAATGGAACCAAAAGACATCGCTGAAGAGACGAACCGTTTTACAAGGCTGTCCACCGCCTCCACTTCGTCGATTGGAACCGATTGTCCTTTTTTAAACTTAAAAAGACCGCGAAGCGTGCACAGGTTCTTACTGATGTCATTAACCTCGGAACTGTAACGCTTGAAACTGTTGTAATCCCCCTCACGAACCGATTTCTGAAGATTGACGATCGCCTGAGGAGAAAACAGGTGTTTTTCCGCGTTCAATCGGTAGTGATAATTCCCTCCGGAATCCAAGGTCTCGCCGTTGGATCGCGCCTCTTGAAAAGCCGCCGTGAACCGATCGAGCGATTCTCGCTCCACAACCTCCAAACCGATTCCGCAGATCCGTGAGGACGTCCCGGGGAAATAATGTTCCACAAATTCGTCATTTAATCCCACCGCCTCAAAGATCTGGGCCCCGCGATAACTACGAATCGTGGAAATACCCATTTTCGACATCACCTTCAGAAGACCCTTTTTGACGGCCGTAATATAGTTTTCAATGGCAGTCTCAAGCGCCATCGTGGGAGACAAGTGCCCGCGCCGCTTCAGATCGGCCAAGCTTTCGAATACCAAGTAGGGATTGATCGCGTTCACGCCATAACCCACAAGACATGCGAAATGGTGGACCTCACGGGCTTCTCCGGTTTCCAGCACAAGCCCGCCTTGATGGCGTTTACCTTTCCGGATCAAATATTGATGCACAGCAGAACCGGCCAAAAGCGCCGGGATCGGGGCTTTTCCCTCTCCGACCTCCCGATCGCTCAAGATGACCAGTGAATATCCTTCATCAAGCTTTTGTTCGACGCTCACGCACAGCGCCTCCACAGCTTTTTCTAAATGGCCTGCGGACGAGGAATCAAACAGCATAGGAACCGTGCACACACGAAAACTGGTCAGGTTTGAGGCCTTGAGGCGCTCGATGTCATCGTTGGTGAGGATCGGATGCGATAATTTTAATTGATGACAATGCTTGGGCGTCTCATCCAGGAGATTCCCCTGATGGCCCACAAAACTCATGAGTGACATCACAAGATTTTCGCGATAGGGATCTATCGGCGGGTTCGTCACTTGCGCGAAAAGCTGCCTGAAATAATTGTAGAGGAGTTGGGAACGGTTCGAAAGCACGGCAAGTGCGGCATCGTTGCCCATAGATCCCACAGGCTCTTGGGCGTTCTCTGCCATAGGCAGAAGGATCATTTTTTCATCCTCAAGCGTGTAGCCAAAAATGCGCTGGCGGAGCTCGAGTGTTTCCTGATTGACCTCCACGGGACCGGGCACCTGAAGCAATCCTTTCAATTCAATCCGGTTCTCTTCAAGCCACCGGCGGTAGGGTCGATGCCGCGCAATTCCTGATTTGATCTCAGTGTCCTTGATCACCCGCTTCGCAGACGTATCCACCAAAAGCATCTTTCCGGGAGATAGCATTCCTTTTTCGAGAATGTCCGGTGGATTCAGATCAAGCACTCCAACCTCAGACGCCATAACGACAAGCCCGCTTTTCGTAATTACGTAGCGTGCAGGACGAAGACCATTCCGGTCCAGGATCGCGCCAACCTTCGTCCCGTCCGTAAAGGCAATAACCGCTGGCCCATCCCACGGCTCCATAATCGCGGCGTGGTACTCAAAAAATGCCCGTTTTGCCTCGCTAACATGGTATTTCACGCCAAAGGCCTCAGGGACCATCATCATCATCGCGTGCTCCATGGAACGTCCGCTCAGGGACAGAAGCTCAAAAACATTGTCAAAGATGCCAGAATCGCTCAGAGAGGGATTGATGATCGGAAGAAGTTTTTTGATCTCCGCGCCAAACAGCTCAGAGGAAATCCTCCCCTCACGGGCCACCATCTTGTTGATATTACCGCGCAGGGTATTGATCTCTCCGTTATGGGCCACAAAATGGAAGGGATGCGCCAAAGCCCAGGATGGAAACGTGTTCGTGGAATATCGTTGATGCACGACCGCGAGAGCGCTGACAAGATCCGCCTCCATAAGATCGGTAAAGAAATGATCGAACTGCGGGGCCGCGAACATGCCCTTGTAGACGACCGTGCGGGAAGAAAGAGACGGGATGTAAAAATCTTCAAGGGCCCAACCCAACTTCGCCGCTTCGTTCTCGAGAACTTTCCGAAGAATATAGAGACGGCGTTCCAAGGGCAACCCTTCGAGCCCTTCAAAGGTCACAAAAATCTGCCAAATAGATGGCATCACATCCCGGGCCATTTCACCAAGACAGTCCGGATGGACCGGCACTTCCCGCCAACCAAGAACTTTTCCGCCTTCACGCGCGGTTTGTTCAGAAATCATCTTCCGCGCAAGTTCGGAATTCTTTTCCTGTTTCGGAAGAAAAAGCATCCCCACGCCATAATGACCTTCCGCCGGCAACGGAAAATTCAAAACCTTGGAGAAAAACTTGTGCGGGATTTGAAGGATCATGCCGGCACCGTCACCGGTTTTCAGATCCCCTCCCACAGCACCCCGATGAACAAGGTTTTTTAGGATCTGGACTCCGTCACGGACCACCTGATGCGTCCTGGTGCCATCGATCTTAACGACGAAACCGACGCCGCACGCGTCATGCTCCATGCTTGGATGATATAAACCTTGTTCTTTCATAGACATAACTATTGGACCTTTATAAAACAACACTCTTCATAAAGACATAATATGCTCGTATTGGGGAAATTAATTAGGGCTACCCCAATTCTCTTTTTTAAAAAAGAGCCGATTGGGCAAGTCCTATCAGCCTTAATTAAAAGAAGGCTAGGGCAAGGCAGGCGAAACGTATTCTACTGATTTTTCAGCTTTTTCAAATAAAAATATCCAATCAAAGTCTTCCCGTCAACGATCTCTCCCCGGCGGATCATCCGGCCAATCTCCGACAGACCGAACGTCCCCAATTCAAAATCTTCATCCTCGTCCTTTTGAGCCACGGCCGGCTTAAGCATCCAGGCCAAAAAAACGTGCATTTTCTCGCCAGAAACACCCGGCGTAGGATAGAACTCCAGAAGTTTTTTAAGCTTCCCGGGCCTCATCCCGATCTCTTCCATGAGCTCGCGTTCTGCGGCTTGAGGAAACGATTCTCCCGGCTCTTTCCCGCCTGCGGGAAATTCCCAGAGATGTTTTTCAAGCGGAAACCGATATTGCCTCACAAGAATGAACTTCCCCGTATCCGTCCGCGGAATAATCACCACGCAACCTGGATGCTCCAGCACCTGACGGGAAAGAACTTTCCCATTCGGGGTCCGGACCTTGCAATCGATAAGCCGGATCGGCCCCTTGGAAAAGATCACTTTTTTTTCAAAAACTTTGTATTTTTTTTTTGCCATATAGAAAAATAGCCCGCCTTTATGATGGGCCTCGCTAATTTTGATGAATCTGAAAAAAGCGGGCCGCCTTGCGAAGCAGGCGAGCCTCGCTCCACTTTTCCGTACGGAAAAGTGGAGCGGGATACGGGATTCTACAATGACACCGCCATGACATCAACAATATCAATGGATGGGAAAGATCTCCAAGATTTCAGCAGATATTTGCTCACAGCATCCCATTTGACCGCTCAAACAAACCAAAACCAGTGTTTTTAAGGTTCATTCCAAATCCGCCGTTTGCGCTTCGTTCACCGCTAACTCAATCTCCTTGAAAGCCTCGCTTAGCTTCTTTCCGTACTTATGATACTCCTTGATAATACTCTTAATCTCTAGGATGAGGCAGTAAAAGTCGATTCCTCGTTGGGCAATAAACATTTCATTCCGTTCTTCTGGAAGATTAAATGTCATCGTGCATTTCGGCATGTTTGACCCTCCCTTAAACTTGACTATTTTTCCAACCCAAGAAGATTATCGAGGCGCTTCCGGACGTCGTCAATGACCTGCCCCACCGGGGGAAGATCCGCGATCTGCTTGGCGAGCCTCATCTCCCATCGGCCCTTATAGGCCCGCTCACTCAAATGCGGATTGAGCACGGCAAGAGACGGCTCAAAACCATACTTCTGTTTGAAGGCCTTCCGCATTCGCCTAAGGTCGAAATCAAATTGATCGAGCCGGTTCAACAGAAACCAGACATCAAAAACATCTCTTGGCTCATTCCTCGTGGTTTCTATGAGCAGTCCGAGTTTTCCGGCAAGAATGGTATTCAAAGTCATG
>JBAXGK010000171.1:0-4948 GCA_037139435.1 Candidatus Omnitrophota bacterium
TTGGGCGATGTTTTTTTGAGTCAAGGGGTGCAGGTACATATTATCGTTCATGGCCGGGGCGACCAGAATGGGTCTGCGCGTCGCAAGCACGAGACAACTGGGCAGATCGTCTGAAATGCCGGTTGCCATTTTCGCGATGAAATTCGCCGTCGCGGGAGACACGAGCACAAGATCCGCGAGATCCGCCAGGGACGTGTGGAGCACTCCAAAAGGAGCATCCTGCGGGAACATCTCGGAATAAACGCGCTCACCGCTCACGGTCCGAAGAACCGTCGGCGTCACGAACTCCTTGGCACAGCCCGTCATGACACACACCACCCGCGCGCCCTCAGCCAGTAGCTTCTTGATGAGCTCCGGGGCCTTGTAGGCGGCAATACTGCCCGTCAGGATGTGAAGGACCGTCCTACCCGAGAGTTTTTTTGCCTTTGCTCTTGATCTCAACATAGCTAACCTTCTTGGCGGCCATTTCGTTCAACGCGATAGTGGCGACCTTTTTGGAATCTGTTTTGATGAGTGGTTGCGCGCCCTGAGCGAGTTCATTGGCCCGTGCCGCGGCCGTCAGTACACTTTTGTAGAGGCTTTTGTTTTTTTCTAACAAGATCTTTTCCAACGCGATATACGCCATAATTATTTGTTCCCCCGTTAGAGATAGGAAGCGCTTTTGAAAAGCGCTTCCGTCAGTTGTTTGAAATTCCTTTTAAACCTATCACCCTTAAAAAATCCAAAAATCATTCCCCTTATCTCTTACGGGGCGAGCTTTGTTTTGAAACATTCAAGATAATTTCCTCGACCTCGAGAACTGCCTGGTCCAGATTCTGGTTGATCACCGTGTGATTATAAATCTTCGCAGCCTTGATCTCATCCTGCGCGATCTCGATCCGCTTTTCGATCTCTTCAGGACTTTCTGTTTTCCTCCCCGTGAGCCGCTCCCGCAACACCTTCACCGAAGGCGGTAGAATAAAAATACTGAGAAGTGGCCGTCCCTTCCCCCAGGACTCCATGATCTGCTTCGTCCCCTGCACATCGATCGTCATGATCACGGTCTTGCCCTGAACGACTTGCTCCTCCACAAATTCCCGAGGAGTCCCATAAAGATTACCGTAAATCACGGCGTGTTCCAACATCTTCCCTTCACGAACTTTTCGTTCAAAATCCTGCCTCGAATAAAAGAAATAATCTTGCTCGTCCTTTTCATCAACCCGGGGATTGCGCGTCGTCGCCGAAATCGAACGGACCCAGCCCTGATGGCGTTTGAGAAGGCGCTCGACGATACTTGTTTTCCCGCAACCCGATGGCGCCGACAAGACCACCAGGACGCCCTGGCCAGCCTCTGTTTTTTTATTCGACATTTTGGACCTGTTCGCGGATCTTTTCGATCTCGCTCTTTATCGCAATAGCTTCCTGGGAAACCTCAAAAAGCTGGGCCTTCGACGCCATCGTGTTCGCTTCCCGATTCATTTCCTGGCAGAGAAAATCGAGCTCGCGACCGATCTCGCCCTGGCGCCCGAGCCACTTCTCGAAAAGCTCTAAGTGGCTTTTCATGCGAACTGTTTCTTCGGTGATGTCCGAACGCTCGGTCAGTAACGCAACTTCCCGATAAAGCCGCTCTTCGTCAAGCTTCTCATCCCCAAGAAGATCCTTGAGGCGACTTTTTAGCTTTTCGAAATAGATCTTTTGATTGCCATTCACCAAGGTCTCGATCTTGTGGGTCGTCTTGGCAATGTGCTCCAGGCGCTGGCGGAAATCCTTGTCCAATTTCTCGCCCTCTTCTTCTTTATGACAGATCGCTTTCTCCAGAGCCTTCTTTAGAAGTCCGCTGAGTTTCACCCAATTCCAGGCCTCGAGATCTTCTGCAACTTTTTCTTTCACGACACCGGGAAGCCGCATGATCTCTTCGACCGTAAGCTTACCTTCCAACTTAAACTTAGCCTTGATCTTCTTGGCGGACGCGAGGTAAGCCTTCACCTGGTCCTGATCCAATTCGTACACAAGCGACTCGCCT
The DNA here is from genome assembly GCA_037139435.1 of Candidatus Omnitrophota bacterium. Lineage (GTDB taxonomy): Bacteria > Omnitrophota > Omnitrophia > Omnitrophales > Aquincolibacteriaceae > Aquincolibacterium. The sequence continues at coordinate 2,003 of JBAXGK010000171.1, forward strand.
TTACGCCCTTCTTCCGAAATGCTGAGCGCTATTTTCCCCCGGCGCATCACCGACTGGACAAGAGGACGCACTTGTGACTCAAATGAATACATCACGGGCGGTAGTCTCAGGGAAAGTTCAAAATACCGCTGGTTGAGCGACTTGATCTCAATGACCCAGTGCTTGCCGCCCACCGCAACCGACACTCGTGCAAAAGCGGTCATGCTTCTTATCATAATATTAATGGAGTCTCAGGAAAGTTACAGGACACTTCGATAAGTGGATTACGTATTATAAAAGTTTTCGTGAGGCTGTCAAGGAAAAGCGTAGGGCGTGTTTATGTAAGCTATTTGTTTCCAATGAGTTATGTCTTATAGGCTTAAGAGGCTATCGCGCTCAGGATCTGAAGGGCAGCTTCCTTGGGATTAAAGGCTTGGGTGATGGGACGTCCGACGACAATATGAGTAGCGCCGCTTTTCACGGCCTTCTCGGGAGTTTCGATCCGCTTCTGGTCCCCTATTGCGGCTCCGGCAGGACGGACACCAGGGGTCACGATGACAAAATCCTTACCGCATTTTTTCCGAACCCAGGCGGTTTCCTGAGGGGAACAGACGACACCGTCAAGCCCGGCCTTTTGCGCGAGGCTTGCCAGATGGATCACTTCATCTTTGACCTTTTTCTTGATACAAAGATCTTTTTTGAGAGTGTCCTGACTGTGGCTCGTAAGAATCGTCACAGCGATCAGCTTGGGCCTTATCACGTGCCCGGAGGAATATTTCTCCACGGCTTCGCGGGCGGCCTTCATCATTTCAAATCCACCGAGGGCATGGACGTTCACCATATCCACTCCATGTTCGCACACCGAAGCAATCGTCCGGCTCACCGTGTTCGGGATGTCGTGAAGTTTGAGATCCAGAAAAACGCGTCCCCCGTAATTTTTCACCATATTCACGGCCTTCCAGCCGTGCGCCGTAAAAAGCTCAAGCCCAACCTTGTAATAATGAACGACACCCTTCAATTCGACTAGCCACTCTTCGGCCACCTCCAGCGTCGGCGCATCGAGCGCTACGATCAAACGATCTCTTGAATCGATATGGCTCATCGGCTGCATCCTTCCCCTTTTTCCTCCGCGGGTCGATAACTTCCCCGCAAAGCATCCAGTTTTCCGATCTTTTCTTTTTTGCAAAATTCTTCGATCCCTTTTAAGATCTGAAGCGTCGCCTGCGGCTCCACGAAATTCGCCGTCCCGATTGCGAGGAGGTCCGCCCCCACGATGAGGAATTCCAGAGCATCCTGGGCGTTCGAGATACCTCCGGAAGCGATGACCGGAATTTGGAATTCTTTTTTGACCTGATAGACATAGCGAAGCGCGACCGGCTTCATCGCCGGGCCGCTTAACCCCCCGAAATCCTTTGCAATCCTGGAGCTTCTTGTCCGGAAATCAACCGCCATCCCCCGAAGCGTATTGATCAGACTGATCCCGTCCATACCATGCCCCAGGACTTTTCCGGCGATTTCAAGAACGTCCCCAAGCTCCGGGGAAATCTTAGCGAACGCGACAAGACCCGTCTGATCACGCACCGCTTTGACCACGTCCGCGATGCGTTCATGCTTTTTCATCCCCCCGACTCCGGCGGCTTCCACATTCGGACAGGAAAGATTCACCTCCAGCGCTTTCACGACATCTTTCAATCCATCAAAGGTTTTGGCAAGCCGTCCGAATTCCTCGGTAGATTCTCCGGCAATACTCACAATAAGCGGCACGCCAAGTTTTTTAAAATACGGGATCTTGTGCTCGATGAAATCTTCGAGCCCTTTGTTCTGAAGCCCTATCGCGTTAAGCATCCCCGCGGAGGTTTCGCAGATCCGCGGCATGGGATTTCCGGCACGCGGCTTGACGGTAATGGTTTTGGTGATGATCGCCCCAAGCTTCTTAGGATCTACATACCCGGAGTATTCATCTGTAGTGCCAAAAGTCCCGGAAGCGACCGTGACGGGATTCTTGAACACCAAATTTTTGATCCGCGTCGTCAAATCGATCTTCACAGTTCGAGATCCTCAAATTTAAACACCGGCCCGTCCGCACAAGCGCGTTTCAACCCATCCTTGGTCTTGACCATACACCCCAGACAAGCTCCAACACCGCAGGCCATTCTTTCGTCCCAGGAAGCCTCTCCTTCGACTCCATATTTTGCTGCAATCGTAATCACGGCTTCCATCATAGGCTTAGGCCCGCAGGTTTGGATGAAGAATTCTTCGGAATGCTGGCCCTTCAGGATCTTCTCAAGCAATAAGGTCACGCGTCCCTTCGTACCGCACGAACCGTCCTCCGTGGAACAAAGGACCCTGGCATGAACTTTCTTCAACTCAGCCTTCGGGAGGAGCTCTGCTTTGGACTTTGTTCCGATCAGGAGATATTCTGAAGGATATTGTTCGGCAAGAAAAACAAGCGGCGGAATGCCGACCCCGCCTGCCACCAAAATCCGCTTCTTTTTCCCGAGCTTCTTTGTAAAAACATTCCCGATCGGTCCCATCACTCGGAGGACATCGCCTTTTTTCTTTTCCGAAAGAATGGAGGTGCCGTGCCCCAGCACTTCATAGAGGATCTCTACCTTACCTGGGGTCACCCGAAAGTAACTGAAGGGACGTCTCAGATACGGATCCTGCCCCTGGCTGACACGAACGTGAAGGAACTGTCCGGGTTTGACGTTCTTAGAAAGCTTTTGAGACCGAAAGGCCAACTTGAAATACTTCCCATTGACCTTTTTATTCTCGAGGATAAAAACATCTTCGTCGTGCTTTTTCGCGGTCATTTTTCCTTTTCGTAAAAACCTAAAATCTATCGTTTCGATAAGTCCAAAAACTCATACAAAAGCTTGTCATCCCCGAATGCATTAGTCGGGGATCCAGACTGGATTCCCGCTTTCGCGGGAATGACAAAACGCACAAAGAGCCAGTCCCTCCCTG
>JBAXGK010000172.1:0-4869 GCA_037139435.1 Candidatus Omnitrophota bacterium
GACCTTCTCGATGAAGACCTGTTAAGAGCTATGAAAAAAAGCGGCTGTTATTTTATATCCTTCGGGATAGAGTCCGGCAGCCCAAAAATCCTAGATGTCCTTAAAAAAGGAATAACCCTCGAAAAAATAAAAAAAGGCATCTCTCTTTGTGAAAAAGTCGGGATCGAAAAAACCGGGACTTTTATGATCGGAAACCCCGAAGAGACCGAGAAGGACGCCCGGGAAACGGTGGCATTCATCAAAGAGCTCAGCCTGGACTGGGCGCTCATTTATGTGACTATAGCTTATCCGGGAACTGCAATTTATAGCTGGGCTGTCCAAAATGAGGCGCTGCGGGACAGGCTTTGGTATATGAAAGAAAACAAATTTTCTTTTGCCGGGGGGTGGGAAACTAACGGCGGGCTAATAATGCCCGACTTCCCCCAAAAGAAGATCATCAGCATCGTTAAAAAAACGAACAGGAATTTTTATCTTAGGCCATCCTTTATCCTGAAAAGGCTTCGAGAAATTCGGGGATTATCCGATTTGACGAGAAATTTTATGTCGATGGTAAAGCTTTTACGAAAGGGCTGAAGGAGACTAAAAGGGCCGCGGGTTCGATTCGAAAACTTACTTGCCCGACCATAAGAGGGGTACTTTTTTATGGCGCCCCTTTTTCGCTCCTTTCGTTGCGGGCGGGTAATTTTTAGACAGCGACATTACTTAAAAGCAAGGCTATAAGATGACAGGCACGTTCTCATATATCATTCCGCTTCGTAATTCAAAAAACACAATATCAAAAACCCTCGATTCCGCGCTGAGACAAGGCTCCGTCCTGGAGATCATTCTGGTTGATGACCACTCCGAGGATAATTTGAAGGATGTCATCGGGCCCTATTTGGAAAAACACGATAAGATTAAATATATACGTAACGAGATGCGTTTGGGAGCGGGCTTATCGCGAAATGCGGGAGCGCGGATCGCCAAAGGCGACATACTGGTTTTCCTGGATGCTGACATTATCATTCCTCCCGACACCGGTAAAAAGATCACAGAATGCTTTTTTGAAGACAAGATTCAGCCGCAACCGGATGCCACAGTCGCCCATAGAGCCAAGGAAGGGCTACGCAAGGAATTCGTCAGTGAGTATAAAAATTACTGGACGAGCTATAACTTTTCAAAGCTAAAAGGATGGACGTCTTTCTTGAGCTCGGCGTTTGTCGCAATAAAGAAAGATGTTTTTTGGGCTGTGAATGGTTTTCGCGGCATACCCTGCGCTGAAGACAATGATCTGGGTTATCGGTTAGCCATGAATCATTATAAAATCTATTTTTTGAACGAGTTGGCCGTTTCACACAACAAGAAATTCAGCGTATTTTCGCTTTTGAAAAGAGAGTTTGGTGCGGGGAGGGAAGGGATAAAGGTGCTCATAGCCAATGGCGCCTTAAGCGAGCTGGTGAGGGAAAAGAAATTCTTTGCCGTGAATGAAAATTTTATCTATTCGTTTCCCGCGGCCTCTGCTTTTAGTTTGTGCGCGGTCTTAAGCCTGATGTTTTTGAACCCTCTGTGGCTGCTTGTCTCGATGGTCTCTGCCTTAGCCATGATTTTCCTCAACAGAGAATTCTTAGCTTATGCACGCTGCGGTAAGGACTATCTAAAAGGCGCGGCCTATATCTTCCTCATGATACTTCAAATGAACGTGATCGGCCTCGGATTGCTTTCTGGGCTTCTTGAATTATGCGTGGAAAAAGCAGCTTCTGCCTGCTCCTTCATCGCGGCTCACGCGCAAAGCTTCTTCAAGCTTTTTATAAAAAGAACCCTTGTGCCAGAGCAGGTAACTTTTTTTGTGACCCAAAGATGCAATCTCAGCTGCAGCCACTGCTTTGTCGCGAAGGATAAGATAACGGAAGACAAGGAGCTGTCGACCGGAGAGATTGACCGCATCACCAGGAGGATGCCCCGGATTAAGTACGTCACAATTACAGGGGGAGAACCGTTCCTTAGGGGGGACATTGTGGATGTGGTCAGGATTTTAAATAAAAACCTTAAACCGATGATGATGACCGTGTTAACGAATGGGGACATGACAGACGTCGTAATTCATAAAGCGAGGGAGATATTAGAGAGCTGTCCCAAAACAAACATCGTCTTTAAGATGTCAATGGATGGACCCTCTGAGATACACGACAAAATGCGGCGAAAAGCAGGCGCCTTTGATAATAGCCACGCCACTTTCGTTAAGTTGAAAAAAATGAAACAAGAATATCGAAATTTAACCGTAGGCTTGATCACAACTTATACAGAAAGAAACAAGGACCATATCAAGAACTTCGTCAATACCGTAATAACCGAGCTTAGACCCGATCAGTACGGGCTGACTTTGGAAAGGCCTAAGAAGGCCAGCGAGCTGAACAATACCATAGACGCAGATGATTACCTAAAGCTCCTTAAAGAGGTAAACCGGAAGCTTTTTTCTTCGACGAAAGGGTTGCCCGGGAAATTTCGCTTGGCGTATAAAATTCGAATGGCTGACAAGCTAAAAGAAATTTATGGCACAAAAAGATACCCCATGCAGTGTTTCGCAGGAGTGCTTAATGCAACGCTGTCAGCAGATGGGGATGTTTTTGCTTGTGAGCAAATAGATGAAAAATTTGGGAACCTAAGGGAAGAGGATTGCCAGTGGAACAAGGTTTGGCGCTCTTCCAAGGCGCAAAGCGTTCGAGAAGCTATAAAACAAAAGAAATGTTTTTGCACCAATGAATGTCTTATGCCTTTTAACATCGTGTATGATTTTAAAGAGCTTTGGGGTGTGTTAAGAATATTAATGCGCATGAGTGTAAATGCCCGGAGGAAAACCGTTGATTAAAGATATTTCTTCTTCTCTGGCAAGGTGGCTTTTTCCGGCCGCGCTGTTGGGCTACTTTGTTTTTTATCTCTCAGCTTTTTCCGTTCCCGGGCACTTTCTTGGAAAAAGATTCGCAGTGGGGGATGATTTTGAATATGTCAGCACAATCAAAGGGTCGATCATGCCTCGGCTGGATCTGATCGAAGACCCCGGCGATGTTAAAAAGCACCCTCTTTTCCCCCTGATCGCTGTCCCGCTTTACCGGCTCGGATTATGTTTGTTTTCGAACGTCTCCTCCCAGGCGAACCTAGCTCGGACTTTCCCTTTCGCGCTTATGGGGCTGATCAATCTGGTCATCAGCCATCGAATCTTTCTCTTGGTTTTTGAAAAATGGCGTCTTAGGACTTCTGCAAAAATGTTAACTCTCCTTTACGGAAGCTGTTTTTCCTTCTGGATCTTCTCAATGAATGTTGAAACTTACATTATGACGACCTTATTCCAGAACCTATTTTTCTGGTATTGCATAAAAAGCGAGAAGGAACACCCGAACACTTTCGTTTTGGGTCTTTTGTTCAGCCTCTGCCTGTTAGCGTCAGCGGCCATGATATGGATGTCCGTTAGCGTCTTGATGCTGTTCTATTGTAAACATAAGGATTTCAAAACGGTGTTTTTGAAAAGCATCGGTGTTTTTTTTGTGGCCGGTCTCATTACCGGAGCCACCTATATTTTTTACGATCTTTTTTATCATTTCCACCATATGCCGACCGCTGGCGGATTTGATCCTAAGGCCATAGCCTTGTTTTCTGTCGATTATTTAGGCCGCTGGCTTCGCTGGGACCTTCACAACGTGTTTCTGCTCATGCGCGCGTTTTTTGTCGATTCGCTCGTCTATACACGATTGAGCACCAACCTTTTTTTATCTTCGGCGTTCTGGATACTCATCTCATATCTCCTCGTTACTTCTGCGCTTGGTATCTGGAGGGAAAGGGCGAAGCTTCCCGCCTCGTTTAAAATATTTATCGGTTTTGAGGGGGCCTACGCTGCCTTTTTTTGCTTTTTTAGCCCGGAATCGTGCGTCTTGTATTCCTTGCCGGCCCTGCTGCCGTTTCTGATCATTTTGTTTTTGGGTTTTTCTCTGTCGAAGGTAAGGTTTTCACATCCAGCCGTTGTTGTCCTGTTGGTAGGGGTCGTTCTTGTCAGCAATGTAGGCACTTATTTTTCCATACTAAAGTTCAAAAATTTTAATCTGAAGGTTTTTCAATACGCGCAGGTAGAAAAACTATCTTACGATCGGGTTTTGTCTCAGTTTGAAGCGTGATTTTAAGGCAGCTTTTTGTTGGCTATGCAGGGCAGAGCTTTCGGAGCACGGAAGCAGACCAGGATTCGAAATTATGGAGCCGTGTTTTTAGGGGAGTTATAAATGAGTCGAAATATAAGCCTGAAATATTTTCTGATTTCTTTAGCGACATTCGTTTGTTATTTGTCCGGAATGGCGATGCTGTCCCGTCTTCAAGGATTGCCCTGGGAAACAGCGCCTGTGTTCTGGGTCAAGATCGTCGATTTTCCGATCTGGACCAAGATGCTTTCCGCGGTCACGCTCGTTGCCGGAACAGCATTGATCTATTTCATTCCAGGCATATTTATTGCGAAGCATTTCAGCCGCAGTGACGAGAAAGCGGTCGCAATCTTTTTGAAAGGGTTTCTTCTTAATTATTTTTTCTACTACCTGTTCTCCACTCTCTATAAGGCAATATTCGCTCTGGAATTTTCGAGAGGCCCCTTCCTCGTTCTGATGGGGGCTGGGATTTTCATCGCGGGCCTCCTTTTTTTGTTTACCACCCAAAAAGCGGAGGCGAGAAAGGACCCCCCGTCGGAAAAAGTTGCCAGCAGCAAAGGCTTCTTAATTTTTTATATGATTTTTTTGGCGTGTATTTTTTATGCCTTCCGAGAAAAGATCTTCCTCGCCCACTTTGATGGCGATGGGGCTGAGCAGTACTGGTTGGCGCATAGCGTTAAGTCGGGGATTCTGCCAACGGGGTATCGGT
>JBAXGK010000173.1:0-4862 GCA_037139435.1 Candidatus Omnitrophota bacterium
CACCCTTTTTATTTGCTCCTATTCAGCCATTACACAATTTCATAATACGATACCCTTTCCCCGAGAGACGTTCCCCGTTCTCCGTTTTTTAGGCTATAATAATCCTATGTCATTTCAATTGGACCCATTTCAAATTGAAGCCATCGAGTGGATCGAAAAAGAACATTCCCTTCTCGTTTCCGCGCCCACAGGCTCCGGCAAAACACTCATCGCTGAAAAGGCCGTCGAGAAAGCTCTTTCACGCGGCGAACAGGTCATCTACACCGCCCCGATCAAGGCCCTAAGCAATCAGAAGTTCCGCGACTTCCAGGAGCGTTTCGGCAAAGAGATGGTCGGCATCCTGACCGGGGACGTTTCCATCAACTCCGGGGCGCCGCTTCTCATCATGACGACCGAGATCTACCGGAACTGCCTTTTTGAGAACGCGGAGCGGATCCAAAAGATCGGCTGGGTTATTTTTGACGAAGTCCATTATCTGGATGACCCTCAGCGCGGCACGGTCTGGGAAGAAGCCCTTCTTTTTACACCGCCCGAGATTCGCATCCTCGCCTTGAGCGCCACGATCCCGAACGTCCAGGAACTTGCGGCCTGGATCCGGCAGATCCACCAGCGTCCCATCGCCGTGATCGAAGAAGCGCACCGACCGGTCCCCCTCCATTTTCTTTTCCAATGTCAGGGCAAGATCCTCACCAACACGAAGTCGCTCCGGAAAGAAGGCTATCTTCAGCGCGATAACTGGCAGCTTTCCATGCGCGAAAGACGTCGCGGATTCCAGCCACCCCGCGCGCGACCCAATCGCCTCCATGACCTGATCAATCACTTGATCCACGAGGATCAACTTCCGGCCATTTATTTCGCTTTCGGACGAAAGCGCACCGCCACGCTCGCCTGGGAAGTCGCACATTTTGATCTCATGAGAGATGCCGAACGCCGCGAGATCCGGGCCCTTTACGATGAACTCCTCGCGCGCTACGATCTGGCCGGGGATAAGACCGCCGAAGAGATTCGCCCGCTGATCGAGCAAGGCATCGCCTACCATCACGCGGGCATGCTCCCGACCTTGAAAGAAGTCATCGAACGGCTTTTCACGAGCCGCTTGCTCAAGCTTATCTTCACGACCGAAACCTTTGCCCTGGGGATCAACATGCCGGCGCGCACCGTGATCTTCGATGAGCTGGAAAAATTCTACGGCACGGGATTTAAGACGCTCACCACCCGGGATTTTTTCCAGATGGCGGGCCGTGCGGGAAGACGAGGCATGGATCCGGAAGGTTTCGTTTACTGCCGCATTCATCCCAACGATATCGCATTCCCGGAAGTGGAACGCATTCTTTACGGAAAACCGGAGCCTGTACGCAGCCAGTTAAATGCCACTTACGCGACGCTTCTCAATCTTTATAAGATGCTCGGCCATAGGCTCCTCGAGATCTATCCCCGTTCTTTCCATTTTTTTCAGTCCTCCAAACGGAAGCGAGATGAAGGGCTTGATCTTTTGAAGAACAAGCTCGCGCTGCTGCAGGAAATGGGCTACATCACAGATCAAGGAACCACTGAGACGCAAGGCCTGTCCAATTCTCCATCAAAAGATTCAAAGGTCAATTGGACTGGCCCCGGCAATCCTTTATCAAAAGAAATTGAAGGCCAGGGCCTGCTCACGGTGAAAGGCGAATTCGCGGCCTCGATCTTCGGATTTGAATTGCTTCTCACCGAAATGTACACCGATGGAGCGCTGGAGCAGCTGGATGAAGCTAAATTGAACGTCTTCCTGGCAGGACTGATCTTTGAGCCGAGGAAAAACGATGAAGCCCCGCGGCTCGGGAAAGATCACGCCGAGTTACTCAAAATGACGCAGCATTATCACCGGATGATCTTTAAGTGGGAATCCAACTTCCGCGTCACGCCGCACACCAAACCGCCTTATTTTCATCTCGCCCGCCCTATTGAAGCGTGGACACAGGGAAAGGATTTCGAGAAGATCTGCCAGATGACCTCGGAAGATGAAGGAAGTCTTGTGCGTTATATCAGGATGGTGATCCAATTGTTACGGGAGATCGCGAATGCCCCCCACGCGTCCGAAGGACTCAAGGCGAAAGCAAGACGGGCGCGGCAAATGATTGACCGGGATGTGGTCGACGCGGAAAAACAACTGCGGGTCTAGAAACGCCTTACTCTTCTTTAAAAAAACTACCTATTTTCCACAACAGATCATCCTCACTACCGTGAACAATGATCCGTCCGTCCGCAAAAGTCTTTAGAGCCTCATCGGCGAGCCTCTCTTCGCAATAAACACAAAAAGCAACCTCCCGAAGTAGCGGGTGCGCCTCGAGTTTCTCTTTGAGTTTTCGAGCATCGACAATGCTTTCATCCTCCCAGAATTGGCAAAGAACATGAGCGGCATTGAGCTGCTTGGCTAACTGGACGGCATCGTCCTCGTTCAGAGCCACAAAGGCCTGAAAACCCATCTCCTGGACCGACGTTTGGATCTTATTGAGAAGAGCCTCCTGAGCTCCAAGGATCACCACCCGCTTGGAACCATCCGGATTCTTCTTTTCGCTTTCCCAAAGAAGTCTTTCTATCTTGGCAAGCAAGACCTTGACCTCGTAGGGCTTGAGCATAAACTCAACACCGCTAAGGTCCGTAAAAAAATCTCGCATGCTCCCTTTGGCTGAAATGATGATCGTTGGGATCTTCCGCGCATCGTCCGCTTCGCGGACTCTTTGGAGAGCTTCATAGCCGGTCATTTTCGGCATCATCACATCCATCACAATGAGATCCGGTCTTTGAGATTGCACCATAGCCAAAGCCTCGATCCCGTCCTGGGCCGCACTAACTTCATAGCCGGATGCCGTGAGCCGCCGGGCAAGGATCGCGACAAGATTGGCATCATCATCCACAACAAGGATCTTCTTAGAAGACATACCCCTTAAAAACTCCGTTTTTTTATTCGTCCTTTAAAAGCTCGCTTACCTTACGCAAAAGCTCTTCTTTCTCGCGGTACGTAATAACCCGGTCATCCGAAAAAGTTTTGAGAGCTTCAACCACTATTCGTTCTTCACAATAAGCATAAAGCGGCACGATCTTAAGCAAAGGATGAGCCGCAAGTTTTCCTTTGAGCTTTCTGGCGCTAAGGATAGTTTCATCTTCCCAGAACTGGCACAAAATGTTCCCTGGATTTAACTGTTGGGCCAGCTGAAAGGCATCCTCCTCATTGAGCGCAATAAAAGCCTGAAGACCGAGCGAGTTGATCGACATTTGGATCTTATTCGTAAGGCCTTCCTGAACTCCGAGAAGCACGACCCTCTTGGAGCCATCCGGATTCTGTTTTTGGGTTTCCCAAAGGAGTCTTTCCACCTTGGACAAAAAAATCCGGGGATCATACGGCTTAGCCATGAACTCAACGGCGGGAAGGTCCTTAAAAAATTCCCGCATACTTCCTTTGGCTGAAATAATGATCACCGGGATCTTCCGCCATTCTTCATTCTTGCGGATTTTTTCGAGAACCTCATAGCCGGTCAACTTCGGCATGAGCACATCCATCACAATGAGGACAGGTTTTTCCGCTCTCATCTGGGCGAGCGCTTCTTCCCCATCCCGAGCTGTAGAAACCTCATACCCGGAAGACAGGAGCCTCTGTGAAAGCACGGCCACAATGTCTGGGTCATCATCCACCACGAGGATCTTCTTAGATGGCATGATCTTTAATCTCCGATTTTAATCTTCGAAGCAACTACAGAAACGATGGGGTTATCATAAACTCACGGAGTCTATTTTACAAGCTCCTGTTTCTCGGTCAGCCCGGTTTTTTTATCCTCTTGGCGGATTTTCTCCAAAAAGATCGGCAATTTCCATTTCTCAATGCGACACACGGTCCCGTAAGGACAAAAGCTCTCGCAATCCCGAGGCCGCACTGGGATCTCCGAAGCCGCGATCTCTTTCATGATTTTTCGGACGAACATGAGCGCGCGGTCCAAGGCCTTTTGAAACACTTCGTCCGGAAGCTGGGATCGGGAGGAGAACTCTTTTTCAAACGCCGTGGCGAGTCCTTCGCAGTAAAAACCGCTTCGCTTGTGATCGCGAATGGAATAGATCTCAGCACCAAGCGGCACAAGGCCTAGGTGCTTTTGAGCGGCCAGAAGATAAAGCGGCAACTGGAGCGCGGTCCCAAGCTCGAGGTTTCCTGACTTAAACTTCGCCGAACGTTTGTAATCGATCACCACCGCGAACTTCTTCCCCGCATCCGTATCGATCCGATCCACACGGCCCCGCAGCTTGATCTGCTTCCCCTCGCCCTCGATCACAAGTGCCGGCTGATCATTTTCCCCGAAATCTCCGAAGGAATACTCCACGTGGCACGGTTTAAAAGAGGAGGTTTTCAGGCGCTCCCTCTCATAGGTCATAAAACCCAAAAGCATCTCGAAGAGCTCGCGGCGGTCAAGGGCTTCCTCGTAGGGTTCTGTCCATAGGATGGGATGCTGCTTGAGGCCTTCCTCCATTTCGCGAAGAGTGAATTTTTCGAGCGTCTCCTTCGGATCTTTTTTTATGCGAGGATCAAAAAACTGCTGGAGCACATGATGCAAGATGCTCCCTTTCTGCATGGCACGGATATCTTCCCCCACATCCTTCAGTTTGAGAACTTTATCCGCAAAATAACGGTAAGGACACTTGGCATAAGTCTCAAGACGCGTCGGGCTTGTTTCCGGGATCTCAAAATACCGACCGCTAAGGATCTTCTCATCCAGGATCTTGGCCTCCACAGGCTTTAAAGCCGAAAGAAAGTGTTCCCGGCTTTTCGGATCTCCGGAAAGTTGCGCCAACACTTTGAGCACGTCACTCTCTGAACTTCCCGCATTCTGAAGCGCGCC
>JBAXGK010000174.1:0-4843 GCA_037139435.1 Candidatus Omnitrophota bacterium
GGGGCATTACGTCCAGCCGGTCCTGATCAGCAAGTGGGGACAAATGGATCTGGGATATACCCCGGGCGGTGTCAAATTACTTTTTACCGAGTCGCTCGATGGCGTCATCAAGTGGTCGGTGGCCACATGGCTCTTTGCCGTGAACAAAGTTTTTATGCAGGCGTTCTTTGATAAAGATAAGACGCCGATCAAATTCTTCTTTTCAAAAGCAGGACTGGCCCAGTTAAGCGAACTGATGATCCATGTGCTGCGGTGGGGTCTCTGGATGTCGCCGATCATTTATACGTTCCTGCGCATGATGCCGAACCCGACCTGGTACAACCAGGACGGCGCGATCCGGACGCTTTTTGCCATCTACAACAACCTGACGATGACGACGCCTGCCTTCGTGGCGTGGAGTCTCAAGATGTTCATCTGGATCCTGGCGTTCGATGCTTTCCGGATCCTGATCTGGATGGATCACATGGGCCTGCGCGTTGCAACGCTCGTGAATTTGAGCTTTCTCGGTATGGACAAGCTGGATGAGAAAGTCTCGAAATTTATCGGCAAGGCCGCGGCGCAGCGGTATATCCCGGAGGGTGTGAAACGGTTCGCAACATGGGCGCCGCTCTTGATCCCGTTCTATATTCCGCGAGGCGAGCAATGGGATGAAGTGTGGAGCGCGGCAGAGAAACTCCAGAATGCCGCAAGGGGAAAAGGTCTGATCCCGTTCTTGCATTCACTTTCGATGCCGCAGATGCTCGTGCTCATTGCTCTTTGCATCCTGGTTTGTGCGGGTTTTTCATTCGTGATCCGGTTGCTGCGTCGCCGGTCCCGCACACGCAAGATCCAAAGTTGCGAGTTGTCGAATCGCGAATATAAAGTGGTGGCCAAGGAGAACGGCGAGATCTTCAGTACCTACCTCGCCAAGGAGTGCGATGTGAGCCGTCGCGCCTATGATCAGATCGATCCAGCCGGCCGCATTCTGTTTTTTGTGGATACGGTGGCGGGAGCCGACGGCAAACCGCAGGTTTGGCCGGTCACGGGGAATTATCCGGCGGAACAATTTACGCCTTCACGCGTTGAGCGGTGTGGTGATGTGTTGAAAGTGACGAACACCAGCCATGGCGTGAAGACCACGATCGAGATCAGTCTTCCGGATATGGACAGTCCCGCAGAACTTTGGAAGATCACGGTCGAGAATCTGACGGAGAAATCGCGAAATTTAAAAGTCGTGCCGTATCTTGAGTGGGTCTTGAACAAAGCATTGGATGACCGCTGGCACACGCAGTATGCCCGTCTGTATCCGGAGATGGAATATGTCGCTGGCTCGAACGCGATCCTTTCCTGGCAGAAAAGCACGAAATCCATGGGATTCCTGGCGTCCGATGTCGCACCCGAAGGTCTCCACACCGGCCGCGTGGATTTTATCGGCCGAGGCCAGAGCATTTGGGCGCCCCGCGCGCTTGAGACGCTGGATTTTCTTCCCGCGAAGGACATGGTGTCTTATCCGACGTTCGATCCTGTCGGCAGCTTGATGATCAATACTCTCGTGGCGCCAAAATCAGCGGCGACGATGCGCCTTATGATTGGATATTCCAAGAATAAAAAAATGGCGCTTGATATGATCGCGAAGTATCTCAAGCCGAACCCGGCGCAGAGCTCCGCGCTTCCGGAAAAGAAGCACCGCGCGCTTTTGATCGGGCACGGGGAGATCCCGCAGGGAACGCCGCAGCCTTATTACGAATATCTGGATAACGGCAATAAACTGAAGGTGCTTACGCCTTACACGCCGCGGCCTTTCGATCACGCGATGTCGAATGCGGTCCACTCGACCATGGTGACGAACCGCGGGCTTCATACGTCGTGCAACGGCAATTCCCAGCAGAACCGTCTTACGCCGGACTGGCCGGATACGGTGACGAAGGAAACGCCGACGGAAGCGATCTATCTCTATGATCCGGATCGTGACGAATGGTATTCGCCGACGTATCAGCCTTTGAATGATAATAATGCCAAACACGAGTCCGAGTTCAGCGTGGACGGAACGGCGATCTTCCGCATGAAGGACGGTAGCCTTTCTTCACAGCTCACGGTCTATGTGCCGCCTGAGGATCCGCTCGGGGTGTACATGCTCACTCTGAAAAATGACGAGGATAAGCCGCGGCGCATGAGGATCGCGCCGTATTTTCAGATGGTGCTGGCCCTGCAGCCGGAAAGATCCGGGCCGCTGGAAATGAAACACGACAAGGCGTCCGATGCCTTGTATTTCGCGAATTGCCGTAATATTTTCCGTTCCGGATGGGCGTTCGCGTCCATGTCGATCCCGGCGGATTGTGTGGAGACCCGGCGCGGACGTTTCTTCGGATCGCATCGCGGCATCAAGCGCCCCTTCATGGTGGAGAATGCGGCACCGGACGCGACGCAGCTGACCGATGACGGACAGATCGCGGGATTTGTGGGAACAGTCGAGATCCCGGCTCGCGGCGAGATCACGGTTGCCATCGTGCTCGGCCAGGCCGACGATCATAAAAAAGCAGTGGCTCTCGTGCAGAAGTACAAGAACCTCGAAACCGTTCGTAAGGAACTCGAGGGGACCCGTAAGTGGTGGCTCAGCCTAATGAGTACGGTCAAGGTTGAAACCAACCAGCCGGCGTTCGATCATTATCAGAACTGGCTCAAGTATCAGGCTCTGGCCGAGCGTATCTGGGCGCGTCGCGGATTCTATCAGACGAGCGGTGCTTTCGGTTTTCGCGACCAGCTCCAGGATACCGTGAACCTGATCTGGGTGGATCCGGCCCTGGCTCGTAAGCAGATCCTGCTGCACGCCTCTCAGCAATTCGTGGAAGGGGACGTTACGCATTGGTTCTTTAACCTGACCGATGGACGCGCGGCGTTTTCCTGCCGCTCCCATGCTTCTGACAACCCGCTCTGGCTGGCTTGGGGTGCGGCGGAATATGTCCGGGCGACGGGGGATATGTCGATCATGGATGAAATGGCCGCGTATCTTGTGTCCGAATTCCCGTTTGCGCCTCTGCCCAAGAATAAACAAGGCTGGGGGCATATGTATCACCGGACGACGCGTGCGGATACGCTCTACAAGCATTGCATGAAGTCGATTGATCTGGTGATCAAGCAGCGCACGGGCAAGAACGGCCTTCCGCTCATGGGGGTCGGCGATTGGAACGACGGATTGGATGAGATCGGGAGCGAGGGTCACGGAGAGAGCGTGTGGCTCGGATTTTTTCTCTATTACATCCTGAAGGAGATGATCGACGTCATCGGTCAAAAAGAAGGCGATGCCAAGAAGGCGTATTACACGCAGAAGATGGAAGCACTGAAAGTGGCGCTTGAAAAAACGTGGCGGGGTGACCGGTATTTGCGAGCCTTTCACGATGACGGTACGGAGATTGGCGTCAAGGGAAGCGGCGTTTGGGAGATTGACGCCCTGACTGCGGCGTGGTCGGTCATGTCCGGCATCAATTTCGAGCGCGGTGTCACGATCTTCGATACGGCATTGCAGGTTCTGGAAAAACCCAATGCGATTTTGCTCGGGTGGCCGGCTTTGCGTGAAGACACGAAGCCTTATCTCGGACGCAGCAGCAAGTATCCGGAGGGCGTGCGTGAGAACGGCATGTATTGCCACGGCGTTCAGTGGCTCGTAAGAGCGGCGCGTCTTTTGGCTGAAGAGTTCGAAAAGCGCGGAGACCAGGCAAACGCGGCTAAATACCGCGAGACCGCGTACCGGCTGTGGCTCAAGGTCTCACCGATCGCGCACATGCATGAGATCGAGGTCTATGGCGGCCAGCCGAATAAACAGTCGGCCGACGTTCTGACGAATTATGAGCCGGGCCGGATGATCTGGCACGGGTACACCGGAGCCGCGGGATGGATGTTGCGCCAGGCGATGGAAGGTGTGGTCGGAGCGGTGATGGTGAAAAATCAGATGGTGTTGCCGAAGGATCTTGATAAGCCGCGTGGTGCACTCACCGTGGTTCGCGTAACCCGGGATGTTTCCAAAAGTCCGATCAAGGTGGCGTTGTAGGATAACGACGAACGATAAAGCGAAGCGTAACGTAGCCGTCCAAACCACCATTTTGGAAAAGAAATGAAGAGTTCGGGCTGTCCTATTCGATCCTACTGATGATTGAGACCATTCCTGTCAATACCGGAAATTCACAGTCGATCGCGCGGGCTATTAGCGCGATTTCCCCAGCGTCAAAACACTCCTGACTGATTAGCGCGTACCCGTTCCGCCACCTCCGAGGTGGCGGAACGGGTTAGGGCTCTTATGACTGCGGGATGAACAAGGATTGTCGTTCCCGCCCCCAGAAATCATTTATGTTTTGGATAGTCGTTTTAAAAAAACCTTAACCGAATTTGATCACTGATCTATATTAGGAATAGGCTCTATTTCGCCTTTGTAAGCGAGTCTATGCAAGAGCTTTTCTGGGGTCAATAATCCGAATTACGCACCTCTGCCCCGACTGAGAATCTGGTCAAAAAATAATCATTACTGCCTAAGAAACAGGCCATTTCTTCTTTTCTTTAGCTTCTATCCGGACTTCCTAAAAACCCCGACTTTTACAGCTGTAACCCCTTTGTTCATAGAGGATTAAAACTCATGTTTTTTTCTCCTTAAAAGATCATCTTGGCATGATTCGTGCTCCTATATACGTCGGAAGGAAAGGGGAAAAAGATGGAAACAAAAAAATATCCTATTCAGGCGAGAAAGTGTTCTGG
This sequence comes from Candidatus Omnitrophota bacterium, assembly GCA_037139435.1. Classification (GTDB taxonomy): domain Bacteria; phylum Omnitrophota; class Omnitrophia; order Omnitrophales; family Aquincolibacteriaceae; genus Aquincolibacterium. The sequence goes on from JBAXGK010000174.1 coordinate 4,723, forward strand.
TGTGAGGGTGGTCGCGCTCATGACTGCGGTCGTCTTCGCCTTGAGCATGATCTGCCCGATAGGGTTTGCCGAGACGATCAACTTGGAAGGCGGCTCGGTGGATGTCAACACGCAGGACGCC
>JBAXGK010000175.1:0-4821 GCA_037139435.1 Candidatus Omnitrophota bacterium
CTCTCGGTCTTTTCTTCTCCAGCGCTGGAAATGCCCCTGAAAACCGAGTAAGCGATCACCGCAAAGCCCGCGCACCACACAACATTTCCGATTCCTTGATCCCTGTTCAGCAGGCCCGCGCGACCGAGAATGAAATGCCAATCGCAGATAATTCCTCCCAAACCAGCACAGGATGACATAGGCGGAAACTTATCCCCGTGCCTGAAGAAACTGAACGCGATTACGAGAGGAAACGAAAGCTGCATGAAGATCCGCAGAATTCATCAGCCCGCAACCATGGAGTGTAAACCTCCCGTAAATTAAATGACCGCCCACCCGAAGCATCAGCACTCGTTTGAAGAGTATTTTCATGAGGGATGTTTTCGTGCCGCTCAGATCAATCGTTCCGAATGCAGGTTCGGTTCTTGCCTTCGGCTTTGGCTGCGAGGAGGGATTCTTGGGCACGCTTGACGACTTTCCGGGGGTTCTTCTCATCGATATTCAGCACCGAAACCCCGGCGCTGACACTCACGGAGAGTTTTTTGTCCCCGACTGGGGAGATCGTCGATAACACCATCAAAGGCATCAAAGCGGCTCTATTATCTTATTGCACACAATAGGAATAAAAGAAATCCCCAGAGGATTACTTTACAGGACAGGAAGCCTATGAAAAATTTCGTATTCTTTTTTTCGATCCTGCCCTGGGCATAATGATGAATAATATAAATAAAATACGCCAGAATAATCCCGTAGGCAATAGGGCTGGCCCAATGAACGCGTATATCCGCCACGAAGAAATCCAGCCAATAAATAATGAGCGCTAAAAAAAACGAGGCCGCATAAGGCCAGCAGCAATCATGCCTGTAAAACACCAGAATTTTTTTAATGAATGAGCGCATACCTGTAATGAATCGCATCATGAGAAGATGACCCTCTTAAATCTTTTTTTGTGTAGAGCGGCTTCCCTTATTGAGGATCCCTGCCACAAAGAAGCGCTAGGAGTTTTTACTTCCCCCCTACGAACTTGCCATTAGCGGGAGGCTTATGATACGTGGGAACATCCCCTGTTGTAATCATCACGCCGCCTTGTTTTCTGCATTCTTCAGGACTCAAATTCCCTTTTTCATGGCCGCGGACACGGCATACCGAGTTCCGCCAATCAAACGCGGATGAATTCTCCGCTTGCTTGGATTGCGGAGCCGGTCTGTTTGATCTGGCAGAAGTTTTCGATACCGCAATCATCATGCCTCCTTGTCTTCTGCATTCTTCAGGACCCATATTCTCTTCTACGTAGCCACCGAGACGGCAAGCCGAGCTTCGCGAATCAGACTTGGGTGAATTCTCCGTTTGCTTGGATCGCAAAACAGGTTTTTGGGGTTCAACAGAAGTTTGCGACTGGATAACCGAAGAATGGTCAGGTTTTTTTGATTCGCCTGAATTTTGCGATTGGGCAGCCAACGGCCTGTAAGGAGTATTTCTGACTAGAATATTTCTCGGCGAGGTGTCAGAGTTCAAAGGAGCTTTGGCGGTCGAAGAACTTGATAAGACTCCTGTCCGTTGCGTTCCCTTTGGCAGTTCTTTGTTTGTAACATCGTCTGATTGCGCCCAAGCAGCATTCGCCATAAAGACTATCCCGATAAGAACCCACAGCTTTTTCAAAATCTCCTCCTGTTTGGCTGCTGACTCCTTGACACGTCTAAGTTATCGACTGCCACGAAGGATGGAATGAGGCGATTTTTCGCAAAGAATGAGCACGGCCCTCACAAGATCCAAGAAAAACAAAAAAAAGCTGCGGAGCAGTACTGCGGCGCAGTGGGATTCCAGCATAAGGCTCCGGAACGATTTTTGGATCAAGGACAGGGCCTTAATGAAAAAAAGATCACGGGTTGGAACTCGAACAATTCAAAGGCAATTCCAAAAGTTTCGGCCAGGCCTCGGTCCATCCGTTCACGTGATCCGCACCCTCCACCTTCTCCACTTGAACACAAGAGCCACGTCCCGATTTTTCTAAAAAATTCTCCGCGATAAACGCGGGAACGACGGGATCTTCCGTCCCAACAAAATGAAATTGCGGGATCGCGCTTAGTTTGCCGGCCACTTCCATCGGATCCAGCGAGCCTTGTGCCATCGGACTCGTTTCATGGTATTCGTTGAAACCGTTGGGATCCAGATTCCCTGCAACGGTCCGTAGACTTTTGACATCCTGCCGCCTTGCAGCAATCAGCACCGCCACGGCGCCGCCGCCGGAATAACCGATCAATTGGATGCCGGGGCTTTGCGCCTCTTTCACGAACTTGTCGACTGCCTGATTCAGCGAGTTGATCACTTCTTCGGAAAATCGCTTGTCGGTCCAGTAAGATTCATCTTCACAGGCGGCATTCATGTCCGCGGACGTGTACTGGCAGGGACGAGCGAGATAGACCACATTGGGTGCCGGGTCCTCGGTCGCAAGCTCCAAGGCAACAGGACGGCGCGGCGTGGGATCCCCGGATACACGGTTCCGCGTCACCCAGGCGTAGCCATCGCCTTCTATATAGACATGGAGCAGCTGACCCGGATTTTGGATCTTGGAATAAGTCGTAAGCAGAAAGGGCGTCGTGCGAACGCGAGACCTATGGAATCCGGCTTCTCGCGCAATGGCATCGGCCGTGGAAAGACGTTCCGTCGCGGACGGCACCGTCAGACAGCCTCCCAAAGAGAGGGCGAGAGCCATCATCACTACAAACTTGTTATGGATCGATCTCTTCATGCCCCGGCCTCGCCTTTTTCATTCCCTTCCCCGGCATTGAAAATACCCATAAAAACAGAATAAGCAATGACCGCAAAGCCTGCGCACCACACGGCGTTGCCGATCCATTGATCCATGCCTAGCAGACCCGCACGACCGAGGATAAAATGCCAATCGTGGATCCAGCCGCCCACAAGCGGTAATGATTGGGCCGTGGCATCCTTGATATAAGGGGCGATATGGAAGAAATTCTGACCGAACCAGCACAGGATGACGTAGGCGGAAAACTTATCCCCGTGCCTGAAAAAACTAATCGCGATCACAAGCGGAAACAAAAGCTGCGTCAGAGTCCCGCCCCACATCCCCACATATTCTCCGAAAACCCCGAAGACCACATGCCCGCCCTCATGGATGGCCAGATCCGCGAGATTCATCAACCGGCAACTTTTGGGAGTGAAGCCACCATAAAGGAAGTAGCCGCCCACCAGAAGGATCAGCACCCGTTGGAACATTATTCTCATGGAGGATGTTTTCGTGAAACTCAGATCAGTCGTTCAGAATGCAGGTCCGGTTCTTGCCTTCAGCCTTGGCCTTAAGGAGAGCTTCCTGGGCGCGCTCGACGACTTTCTGGGGATTCTTTTCATCGAGACTCAGCACGGAAACCCCGATGCTGACACTCACGGAGAGTTTCTTATCCCCGACCGGGAAGGTCGTTCGCTCGATGGTCTTTCGGATCCGCTCCGCCACGCCGAAAGTCGCGGTCGCAAGATTGTAGCCCACGAGCAATATAATGAAGACGTCCTCACCGTAACGACCCGCGATATCGGGCATGGCACGACCTTTCGTACGGATCGAATCCTGGATCGCAGATGCAACCTGCTTGAGAACCGTATCCGCCAACCGACTGCCGTGCTCGTCATTGAACTTTTTGAAATTGTCGATGTCCAGAAGAAGCACAGCGAAAGGTTTCCGGAAAGTCCGTGAATAATTGAGGGCCTGCGACAGAAAGGTATTCACGTAGCGCATCACAAAAAGCCCCGTCAGCTCATCCCGTACCGCCAGGCTCAGGAAGTAAATCCGTTCCTTGTACTCCTGGGCCTTCATGACCGCAAAGGAGATCAGAAAAAAGGACAGCACCAAAAAAAGCGGGACCGCAACCCCTGCCCAGATCCCGGCCCATGAAAAGAGCCCGAAGGAAATCAGGATCCAAAGACCTGCGATCACCAACGCCGAAAGAGTCGAGAACACGCTCCGGAAAGGGATCAAGACAAGTCCGGCTAAGAGCGCTATGAGAAAAAGAATCCCGGCAAAAACCCGGGGCGAAACCACGCGGATGTACTGCCCGGTCAGAATGGTATTGATGATATTCCCGAGAGCCCCGATGCCCGGACTCGCTGAATCAAGCGGCGTGGTCTTGTAGTCGGAAGCAGTCATCCCGATGAGGCATATTTTTCCTTTAAAATCTTTTTCAGTGATCGGCGTGGTCTTTCCCTTGGAGGCCAGGGCGTAACTATTCAGCACGTCCACGAAGGGATAATAACCGGAGGAGGCGTTCCAGCGCTTCGCCCAATGGATGAGAAGATTATTCTGGTCGTCGCGCGGAAAATCGCATTCCTGCATGGTCGGAACGGGTTTTCCGAGAAAGTCGTAGGCAACCCGGATCCCAAGATGCGGGACCAGCTCTTTATTGAACTTCACGAAAGGGTACACGCGGCGGATCACGTTATCGGGATCTTGACTGTAATTGATATGCCCGATCCCACGGGCCGCCGCGCTATAAGCTTGCGAGGATTGATTCACGTAATAATAATTCTTGAATCCTTCGGACTCGAAAGAGACCGGCAGATAAAAATTGGGAGTTTTTTTGAATTCTTCAAGAAGCGCCTGGTCGTCCTCTGGCGTGTCTGCCGCCTGGGTAAAAAAAAGATTGAACACGATCGCCTTCGCGCCCCATTCCCTCAAAATGCGTGTGATCGCCGCATAGTAGCGCTTGGGCCAGGGGAAAGGCCGTATGGACTGAAGGCTGTTTCTATCGATCCCGATATAGACAACCGCCGGATCGACCTTGGGAGCAGGCTGATATTTGAGGAACTGATCGTAGAAGCGGTCATCAA
>JBAXGK010000176.1:0-4780 GCA_037139435.1 Candidatus Omnitrophota bacterium
GATCATTTACCGCATCGTGAGCAGGCAGTTGATCGAGGAGGTGATCACGATCGAGGATCGGAAAGATGTTTATCGCTAAATCATGGAAAGCTTTTGACATTCCGGGAAGCTTCTTTATAATCCACTCCGCTGACAAACAGCTCGACAAATTTTTAACGCCATCCTAACATATCCCAATTCTTGGGCAGGTAGCTCAGTCGGTAGAGCAAGGGACTGAAAATCCCTGTGTCGGGGGTTCAATTCCCTCCCTGCCCAAGTCTTTATTTTTTTCAATAATGGTGACTTGGACTGGTCCTGATTACTCGTTGATTTTAAATTAATGAGAATCAGGGCCTGCCCAAACTTTTCATTTTTAAAATAAAAGAAGAAATTTGGGCTACCCTTCCGTAACTTTAAAAAAAACTGTAGTCTCCAGTCTGCGGTCTGAGGTCTGAGCGATGAAATACGCAATCGGCATTGATGTCGGCGGGACTAAGATCTCCGTGACGTTGGGGACTTCAAGCGGGAAGATCCTGGCCCGGAAAAAAGTCACTACCCGCATCCTCTCCAAGAGCAAGGCATGCGTTGAAGAGATCCTCACCAGTGTTCGTCAGATCTTCCCTGAATTCAAACTCTCCTCCAAAGACATCCTCGGGATCGGGATCGGCGCGCCGGGCGCTGTGAACTCTAAAACGGGTGTTCTCCCGCGCTCCCCAAATCTGGCGGGGTGGGCCGGCATTCCTATCGTTCGCATTTTTCGGAATAAGTTCAAGCTCCCGATCTATCTTGCCAATGACGCGAATGCTGCGGCGCTGGGCGAGTGGGTCTTTGGGGCCGGGCGTAAAATGAAAAATTTAATTTATATCACCGTCAGCACCGGTGTCGGCGGGGGTCTGATCCTCAACGGGCAACTTTATGAAGGCGCGGGATTCGTGGCGGGGGAGATCGGCCATATCAGCGTTGTTCCCGAGGGCCGAAAATGCAAGTGTGGTCGGCGCGGTTGTCTTGAGGCCTATGCCTCCGGCACTGCGATTGCTCATTTTTATAATGAATTAAAAAAGAAAAAAGTTAAGGGCGCGAAAGAAGTCGGGCTCGCAGCCTCTTCGGGTGACAAGGTTGCGATCGAAAGCTACCGGAAAGCCGCTTATTATCTCGGGATCGGGCTTGCGAATCTTATGAATGTTTTAAATCCTGAGGCGATCGTGATCGGGGGTGGGGTCCTGAAATCTGCGCCGCCGGTTTACTGGAAAGAAGTTCTGCGAAGCGCGAAGGGGCACGCTTGGCCGGAGGCGTTCCAGACAACGAAAGTTCTCCAGTCGCCGTTGCTTGGCCACTCCGGCGATCTTGGTGCGTTGGCTCTGGTGTTTAAGAATTCAAAATGAATAATTAAGAGGCTGCCTTGTCGTGCAAGGCATTCTAAAAGTCCCGACGACAAGATTCTTGATCCCAGTGTTTTGTGCAGTCCTTTAGGATTGAGATTAAGTGCGCCCAGCAGGGGTCGAACCTGCAACCCTCAGCTCCGAAGGCTGATGCTCTATCCAGTTGAGCTATGGGCGCAATGATTTTAATAAATCAATGCGTCGCCGTAGCAGCTTCTGGATGGCTGCCTACGGCGGACGCGCGTGTGAAGAGGACGCATCCTATCTCGAAACTTCATCTAAGTTCAAGAAGGATTTTGGCTTGAAGAATCTCTCGAGGCTTTGTTCACTGCTTCTTAGCTGTCTCACCCTCATGAATGGCTGCGCGACGGCGGAGAAAAGAGGTCTGGACACGGAGGCGATTGCTCAGCAAAATTCCTCCACTAGCGAGCAAGCGGTGGGTGCTCAGATCCACCGTGAGATCCTCGCGGCGTTTTATCCCTACACGGATCCAAAGGTTGTGAAGTATGTGGATGCCCTCGGACAGTCGCTAGCGGCTCAGGCCGATCGCCACGACCTCCAATACCGGTTCACGATCCTTTACAGCGAAAAGATCTATGCAACCTCCTCGCCCGGCGGTTATGTTTATGTGACGACCGGGATGCTGAATTTCCTGCAAAATGAAGCGGAGCTCGCCGCGGTGCTCGCGCATGAGATCGCCGAACAACAATATGCGGATAAGCGTTTCACAAAAAGTGATGATGCCATCAGCGCTGCCGCCCAGATCGGAGCGCAGGTCGGGCCCATGTTCGGGCCGCTGGGTTCTTTGGCAAGCTTGGGGTTGGTGCTTTTACAGGCCTACAATGAAAGTACGTTCAAGACGCCTGGGGAACGGCTTTTGGGGAGCGATGCCGCCGCCATGAAGTATTTGATGAATACCGGGTACGACCCGCAGGCGTTGATGGATGTGCAGGAGCATTTTCTGAAAGCCGGTGAGAAGATGACGCCTTACTTCTATGATTACTACCAGTCCCGTCCGATCACGGAAGAACGTATCCAGGCCATTAAGAAGGAATTTCAGAAATTACCGCTTACCGAGAAATCCCTGATCACCGATCCCGTGGAATATCACGAGGTCACTAGGGGAGTGCGCGAGATCTATAAGACGACGCGCTGATCTGAGACGGAGCGTCTCGGAAAGAATTGTCATTCCCGCGAAGGCGGGAATCCAGTCCTGGATCCCCGACAACCCTAAAGGGCTGCTTCGCTGAAGCATTCGGGGATGACAATTTTTCAGGATTTCTTCTTCCAATCACCCGATGAGGATTGGACCATGTCCCCGGCGCCGGCTTTCTCGCTCTGAACATAGGCAAACGCTTTTTGGATCTCCAAAAGTCCTGTGCTGCCAAGCTTGTTTTGTTCCGCGAGAGCTTCATACAGGACTCTGCGGTCCTGGTTCTCGGCGGCGGCTAGTGTGGCGGCCGCGGCATTTTCTTTTAGATCGGTCACATAGCCCGTGTTGTTCTCTCCGATCACGCCTTCCTGCTTGAGGCTTTGAATCTGTTGGTACCGTGACTGGCGGTTCTTCAAAGCTTTCTCCATGTCGGGCGTCATGGTCTTGTAACCATAATCTGCGGCGAAGCAGAGCGATGTCGCGGTCAGAATGACCAGGCTGATAACCAGCCCCAAAGTATAAATTTTTTTCATGATGAGATCCTCTTTGGAAGTTAAAGTAGTGAAGGGATTCATTTCACAGCTCCTTGGGCGACCATATCTTCGATGTTCGCGGCGGTCTTTTTGAGGCCCCGGATATCCACGACGACATTCGCATTAATTGTGATGGGGCGGTTGGGATCTCCCACGGCCTTGAGCGTGCAGCCGGTGATCGCGATCACGGCTAAGAGCATGGTTGCTGCTTTTGTGATAGGTTTCATATTATTTCACCTCGATAAGGCCCATGAGCCGGGCGATCTGTGAGAAAGCGTCCTTTTGGTCGGTTATGATGGTCGAGTTCAATGTCAGCTTAAGATTATATGCCGGAATGAAGATTAGGAGGAGGATTTTCATGTTGTCGCTTTGGACCAGATCCACCCTTAAAGCGGCCCGGCCGTATCGGACCAATTGGTGGCTTTCAGAGACTTCCTGGACTCTTTCTTTTTGGAGGGAAGCCGGGAGATAAGGAAGGAAGAGATCAAAAAATCGGGCTTGGATATTGCCGCCGGGTTCGGGAGCCTCAAGGTCCATGCTGAACTCAGGCTCCCGGCCCAAGATCTGGCGGAACGTCAGAATGCCTTTCATGGTCCCGGTGGCACCGCCAAGGTTCTGAGGATCAATCCATTGCCAGTCCTCCAGACCTGTTTTCCCAAGATCTGCCGTCAATTCAAAGCGCGCAGCGGACCCCGTTTGGATCATGAAATTCCCTGAGAGCCCCATGCGCGAAGATATTTGCGGGCGGATCCCTTCAAAGATGAACCGGACGGGTTTCTGAGTAAGAAAAAGAATGAGAGAATCCTGGGACTCAAGAGATCTTATTTCAAGAGGCACAGGCCCCTGACGGGTTTGCAGTTTGCCGGTGATCCCGGAAAGATGAATCTTGAAGTGACGGTCCAAGGAAACTTTTTCGATTCTCAGGGAATCAGCAAAATATTCTTTGGCGGAACGGTTCGCGAGTTTCTGAAGAAAATCCCGCCCCATATCTGGAAGCCGGGGAAGGATCCAGAGAACCATCCCTAGGATCGACAAGAGGAAAATGAGGGATACAAGTAAGATTTTTTTCTTTTTCACGATTGTTCCGATCCAATTCTTCGAGGAATTTAATACGCGACAAGAAAAAATTCGACCGGAGGGACTTGCCCTTGCGCCCCATGCACAAGGACTACGCTCCCGGAGCTTGACGCTCCGAGATGCGATTGGCACCTCCTGAGCCATTACAAAAGTGCGAGCACCGTTGAGGATTTCTTCTAATTCTCACGGTGTCGTACTGAATCATTGGGATTCAGTACGGCCGGAGGGACTTGAACCCCCACCCCTTTCGGGACAAGATCCTAAGGCTTGTTCGCCGAAAATCGTGGCGAGACCCGTCCGCAAAGCTCTAATGAATCGTGGCGATTTTGGGACGGACCTCGCCGAGCTTTGTGGCGGGCGCGTCTGCCCAAGTCTTTATTTTTACTTCATGAATGGTGACTTGGACTGTTCTGGCCACCTTTGAATCTTAATCAGGGCCAGGGCTGCTCTGAATTTTATTGATACGATTTCTTGAATTAATTGCGGCCGGAGGGACTTGAACCCCCACCCCTTTCGGGACAAGATCCTAAGTCTTGCGCGTCTGCCATTTCGCCACGACCGCAAACCAAATACTTAATGGAGGAAAAAGTGCGCCCTGAAGGAGTTGAACCTTCGACCCAGTGATTAAGAGTCACTTGCTCTACCAACTGAGCTAAGGG
>JBAXGK010000177.1:0-4774 GCA_037139435.1 Candidatus Omnitrophota bacterium
GAAAAGGCTTGTTTTCGAGGATGAGAACGGGCGGAGGGTTCTGGAGAAGAAAAGGGCAGGATACCAGCGGGGACTTCGATCCTTCGATGTGGCTGGATTCGTGACCAAAGAACGGAATGGAGAGAAAGTTCATATTTTTCAGAGAAGAGATTTTCAAATTTCGAATGGCCCCGGGCTTTTGGATGTGTCGGTTGCGGGGCATATGGAAGAGGGGGACGACTCCCCGGAAGCCGCGATAAAACGTGAATTCAGCGAAGAGCTTCTTGGAGGAAGACATGCCGTCCCTTCTGGGCTGATTTTTCATGGGGTGGGGTCTGAAGTCCCCCTGGAAATTACTCACGAGGGAAGACAGGGCCTTTCAACGCGAAAAAAAAGGACAAGCGTATTCCAAGTGTCGGTGAACGGTACGCCCAAGTGGGATGATTTTCTTCCGGGAGACAATGCTGTTGCGATAGTGGGATTAAATCAGAAAGAGACCGAGAGGGCATTGAGAGAAACTCCGTGGCGTTTCACCTCGCGCACACTCAAACTGATAAATGAAGTAGGACTCGACCGTATTTTTTCGGAGCCGGGGACTGGACTGGCGGGTCGGCCAGAGCAACGTTCTGAGGTCAATCAACCGCCCGCTTCGAGGTCAGAGCTTAGGAACGAGAAACCTCCCGCAGTGATTTCCTTGCCGGCTGCAGTTAAAGGTGGTTCCTCAGAGCTGTTTGTGCGCTTCAAAGAAAAGGAAGTTGAAATTCCCCAATTCCAAGTGAGAGCCGAGATACGCATTCTGGCGGCCATCGTTGTTGCCGAAAAGATCCTTGCGGCCAATGATGCGGGACTTATGCCTAGGCTCGAGGCTTCTTTGGAAAATGCCGGCACGGTTTCAGGTCGCGTCGCGCCTGCGCTTGCAACGCTGGCCGGTGCTCATGATGTTCCAGTTGAAGTGTTGAAAATACGGCTGGAGTCACTGCTTCGTCAGGAGCAAATTCAAACCTCCTCCGATGACCGTATTGTTTTTCTGGATGCCGGGACAGTTCCCGCGGAATATTTTAAGAAGCTGATGAATTCTCCGGTTCCCGTTGTGGTCCTGTTCGATCGCCGTCATCATCCGCTTTACGACCAAGTGTCAAAAGAGCAGTTGCGCCGTAATCAAAAGAGTGGCGTCCTCCTGGTTTATGCTCCGGACGGTGTGAGCACTTTTGTTAAACGGGCGCTTCAATCAGGCGATGCGTTTCTCACCGCTTCTCCGCGGCTTAATGCTGTTCTGACCCGCTTTCGCAACCACGGGAAGGCGGATGATATCGCTCTCATCACAAGCGGTCGCGCCGAAAGCCAGAAGGTTGAAGCTGATTATGTCGGCCACCGCTATTATTACGGCGATGAAACTCTTCGTCTTGATCCGGAGCTGATCTTCTATTCCTTACAGCTTCTTTTGCGCAGTCCGGAGCTTTTCCGTTACGGAAAGGGCCGGAATGCTCAGGATGCGGTCTCTCTGATAGGACTGGTGCTCCAGCAGCTCGCACAGGAATTTCAGGCTAGTCTTAAGACAAGCAGTGCAGTCTGATTTTGAAAAAGTCGTTTCGGAATGAAGCTCATTATAAAAAAAGAGGTGTAAAAATGGAAACGAATGAAGCGATGGTTGCGGTGTTAAGACATCAACGGGATCTTTTAAATGGCTTGGTCAGCCAGTTGGAAATGAGGGATGTTCTCACGGTCGAGGACTATTCTTATTGCGAGAGTTGCGCTGATGAGGTCAGCAAGAAATTAAAGGACATCCGGCGTTGCGCCCTGGACAAAATGATCCAAGGGGCTCCTTGGTTTCAAACGGCATCGCTCTAAATGACGTTTCCTGGCTGAAGGGAGTCGTTGGATAAAAACCATCAGAACAGTTGTGTGAAAATGAGTAGGTCTATGAAAAGAACGTCAATTCGCACGGAAGCTCACACAATATCAGTCGTTTTTGATCAGAAAACGAACGGAACGCCCTATGTTTTGCGTGAAGGCAGATGTTTTAGTGATTTGCCCCCAGAAACCTTCGAATGCTTTTCGGGCAATCGGTTGGAGAATCCGTACAATGCAAAGCGACAAGCTGTTTTCCGTTCCTAAGGCTCCTTTTCAGAGGGGATTTCCGAGATTTACTGGCTGCTCTTGGAGCGCATAAACCCGCGAAATTTTACAAATGTTTTACAAATAGGCCTCCTAGAATCGTTATAATAAGCATCATTTTAATAACGGAGGATCTATGGCAGGCAAGAAAAAGAAGTTCATCCTTGGCATCGATCTGGGCGGGACCAAGATTCTGATAGGCCTTTTTGACAGGAAATTTAGTTTAAAAAAGACCGTCAAACTTGAGATGGACGGCAATCGCGGTGAGAGATTTTTCTTCAACAAGCTCATTGACGGGATCGAAGAAGTTCTTGAAGAGACCGGCTCGGATCTGAGCGATCTTGTAACGATCGGAGTGGGTTGTCCCGGGATCATCGATATCTATAAAGGGATCGTCAAGGTTTCGTCGAACGTCTCTTTTTTCAAGAATTACCCCCTGGCTGATAAATTAAAATCAAAATTGAAAGTCCCTGTCTTCATTGAAAACGATGCGAATGCAGGACTTTTCGGAGAACAGCAATTCGGCGCGGCGCGGGGATATCGGGAAGTTGTGGGGGTCTTTCTCGGAACGGGTATCGGGGGAGCGCTCATCATCAACGGACATCTTTACCGCGGTGCTTCGGGTGGTGCCGGTGAGATAGGGCAAACATTCCTGTCGCTTCCTTCTTTTTCAGATTTTGAAACATCGCGCCAGAAAGTCGGGGCTTTGGTCGGAAGGAACGCTATTGCGTCGGAGGCTGGATTTCTCTTGCTTCGGCAGAAGTGTCCGCATCTCCTCGAAGAGATCGGTTATAACGTGAAAAAGATCCGCAGCGGCGCTTTGTCCCGTGCCATCAGGGCTGGGGATACCGCGCTGGAGGAGTTGATCCGGAGCCGCGCTCGATGGCTTGGGGTTGCGCTTGCGAATGTGGTGAACATTTTGAATCCGGAAATGATCCTCCTTGGAGGCGGCATGATGGAGGCGATGGGAAAGATCATCCTTCCGGAGGTCCGGCGCGAGATGGAAGCTTATGCGCTCAAGCCTCTCGTTAAGGTGGTGAAGATCGTTCCGTCGAAGCTCAAGGATAATGCGGTTATTTTAGGAGCCGCCAAAATGGCCCATGAAGTTGTGAAAGCGGCCAAAAAGTAGAGAACAACATGTCCGAACAGGAAATCCAAAAACATATCGCTGCTGTTATTGACATCGGAACCATTGCGATCCGCATGGTGATCGCGGAGGTTGGAGCCCAAAATGAGATCCGCTATTTAGAGCAGCTGCAGAAACCGGTCCGTTTTGGCAAGGATGTTTTTAAAACGGGCAGGTTGAGCAGTACTTCCATGCGCCAGGGCGTGACCATTCTTCGGGGTTTTAAGACTGTGATCGATACCTACGGAATCAAAAAAATCCACGCAATCGCCACAAGTGCGGTTCGGGAGGCCCAAAACCGGGATAATTTCATCGATCAGATCTATGTGCGTGCCGGGATCGAGGTCGAGATCCTGGACGGCCCGGAAGAGAATCGCCTTGAATTGGTTGCTGTTGAGCATGCGTTGGAAGGAAGGATCGACCTCGAAAAAAAGAATTGCCTGATCGTCGAGGTAGGTTCCGGCAGTACAGAGATGATCATCATGGATCAGGGGCAGGTGAGCGTGACGCGTACCCTGACGATGGGATCCGTGCGACTTCCGGAACAAGGGCTGGCCGGGAAAGGAGATACGGGGTTCATCCAGCGCGTTCTGAAGAAGAGCATCCGTGATATCGCGCAGAACGTGGCGCGTGAAGTCCGTATGGAACAGATCGATACGTTCGTTGCCCTGGGGGGAGATATGCGGTTCGTGTCGCAGCAGCTACTTCCGGAGACCCCGGATCGCTTTACCGTTCTTGAGAAGAAGGAATTCGTTAGTTTTGTGGGACGGGTAGGAAAAATGACGCCCGAAGAGATCGCGGCACAATATTCTCTGGATTATGGGCATGCAGAATCTCTCTATCCTGCGCTTCTTTTTTATTTGAATTTCCTGAATGAAACCAAGTCGGAAACGATCATCATTCCGAAGTTGAGCATCCGGGACGGTCTCTTGCTTGAAATAGCACAACTTGTTTCTGGTTATAAACGAACGGATGTCTCAAGGCAGGTCCTCAATTCTGCCCACCATCTCGGGGCAAAATATATGTATGACAAGGGGCACGCGGTTTGTGTGGCCTCCCTGGCGTTAAAACTCTATGACCTTCTTGCAAAGGATCACGGAATGGGACCTCGTGAGCGGCTTTTGCTCGAGGTTTCCGGGATCTTGCATGATATTGGAACTTATATCTCTTCTTCGGGGCATCACAAGCATTCGTACTATTTAGTAGATGCCGCTGAAATCTTCGGACTTCGGAGAACCGACAAAAATATTGTCGCAAATGTTGTCCGCTATCATCGTCGTGTGCCGCCGCGTGAGACGCATGTTCCTTACATGTCGCTCGCAAAATCCGACAGAGCCATCGTTTCAAAGCTCGCATCCATTTTGCGGGTCGCGGATGCTTTGGATACAGCGCATCAGCAGAAGATCCGTTCGTTCACTTTGGAGCGTTCGGAAGACGCTTACGCGCTTTGGGTGCCGAAAGAGATCGGGGATATTTCGCTGGAGCGGGAAAGCTTGCGGCGGAAAGGGGATATGTTCGCGGACGTTTTTGGATCGCCTATCGACCTCAAACAAG
>JBAXGK010000178.1:0-4739 GCA_037139435.1 Candidatus Omnitrophota bacterium
TGATGCGGAGGCGTTCTTGAGTATGCTCAAGGATCTTCCGATCGAACAATTGATAGTTTTTTATCTCAAGGGGCAGTCGCTGGGAGCTTCCTGGCTAAAAGCAGCGCAGGGGAGGCTGACGCCCGTGATGGTGCGAAGCGAGAATCTCACTGAAAAGGCAGGACGTGTTGGAAAGGCTCAAGATCGGAAAGTCGCTACAGTTGCGCTGTCGTCTGGCAAGGATCTTGGGGTAGGCGAGCTGAGCGGGATACTCAAGCTTCTCCTGGAAGCCTGGAGAGTGGCCGATCCCGATCTGAGGAACATTGTTTTTAAGGCAACTGATTTAATGATCCGGATGTTTGCCTCGGCTACCGAGGTTGACCGAGCGGAAATGTTGAAGAAACCAGAATTGCTCTTAAATAAGCTTAAAGAACGGACCGGTCTCGATCTCAAGTTTCTCAAAGGAGCAGGAGGCGCCCTTAGTTTCGATTTAAAAACGCTTGTGGAAAGTTTCGTGTCTCGTCAGGCAGTCGAGAAGGCGGCATAATCCGTACGGATCTTACCGGAAGAATATCAGCGTGATGAGCAGGAATAGTGGAAGAAGGATTGCCCCGGACCAGGCCATATAACCGAAAAAGCTCGGCATTTTCCAGCCACGGTGTTGCGCGATCGAACGCACCATGAAGTTTGGTGCGTTTCCGATATAAGTGGTAGCCCCGAAAAATACAGCGCCTGCGCTAATCGCGATCAGAAGTTTTTCCGGAATACCCCAATAGGGCCCCCCAAGATGCAGTCCCTGCGCCAGTGCTCCGAATGTCATGTAGGTCGGCGCGTTGTCCAGAAACGACGAGAATCCGCCCGTTGCCCAGAAGAATTGCCAAGGCTGGTTTATGCCGAGTTCGCTGCCGTACAGTCTGAGGAGTTGGAGCGCCGGGACCATGGTGATGAAGATCCCGAGGAAGATGATCGCGACTTCGAGCATCGGGAGATGGCTGAAGACGTTTGCGTCATGATAGCGCTTGGGAGTGATCCAGATGGAAATAACGGCCGCGGTGATCATAACCGCTTCGCGCCAGGGAAGCGGCAGGAACATGGCCGCAATGATCGCCGCGAAACAAAAAAAATTCCGTTTACCTTTCAGCTTGATTGGCTCTTGCGGCTCCAGCGCTTTATGGGAGGTTTTGTCACGGAGGAGAATGATCCGGTCTGTTAAATAAAAAACAACAAGAAGTATGCCGACGGCGGTGATCCATAGCGGAAAAAGGCGCAAGGTCCAGAAAAAAGGAACGCCATTCAGAAAACCCAGGAAAAGCGGGGGATCGCCCAAAGGAGTCAAGGCGCCGCCGATATTACTCACAAGAAATATAAAAAAAATGGGAAGATGGGCATGATGTTTCCGGTGGCCGTTGGCGTGAAGGAGCGGTCGGAGTAGTACCATGCTGGCACCTGTCGTTCCGATGAAATTGCTGAGGATGGCGCCGATCCCGAGCAAGAGGGTGTTCGCGGCGGGTGTGCTTTTGAGGCTTCCGGCAATGTGGATGCCGCCGGACGCGATATAGAGTGAGGACAACAGGATCACGAAAGAAAGATAGTCTCGGAGCTGTTCGATCAGAAGCCCCGGAGCATGTTTTCCGTAAACCATCAAGATAGGGACTGTGAGTATAAGGGAGACCAAAGCCTGATTGCGAAGTTTATGCCAGAAACCATGGGCGACGAGCGGAAGGATCGCAATGGCGAGGAGGAGCCCGAGAAACGGGAGTGCCATCCAGAGTTCCGGCAACCATTCTTGATGGGGCATGTTAGGCCGGCCTTTTTTCGATCATAAGATAAGATTCGAAATTGAGTTTCCAGTCCAAGATGACGCGAATATGGAGCAGGCCGTCTTCTTTGATCTCAAGGTCTGGCGGAAACGCGTGTTTGTGCCAGCGGAACAGGACGCTGGAGGTGACGGGCTCGATGTCCATGGGGGGCGTTTTGAGAACCCGTCCGTCTTCGGTGGTATATTCGATCACTTCTTTATGGAACATCTTGTCCTTGCGCCAACAGGTAACGGCGTAAAGCTGTTCGAAATGGTAGGGAAATGATGGAACGTGGAGATTACTCCGGACGAGGTTGGCGGTGTAGCAATCCTGTTCGCTGGGCTCGAAATCTTTGCAGACCATGAATTGAAGAAGGCGGATCGTGTCGTGGGACATGGAGAGAATATTAATGAATGTTTGGTGCCAATGCAAGCGCAGAACTTGGGGCGCAACGCGCAACGGTCAACGCTCAACGAAATGTTTTACGTTGCGCGTTGTGCGTTGAGCTTTGCGCGAAATGTCCTTGAAAGATGCTCCGCAAAAACATACAATACGGTCCACAAGTCGCGGGGTTTAAGTAGAGCCCATCAGCGCGCTCACGAACGACTTACAAAGCCTTTCAAAGTTCCTCGTTCCAGACCTCATCTTTGGAATATCCGGAGGACACGCGGTACGCAGCAGTAGTTTTCCGTGTATTTTTTTGCCTGTATTTTGAAATGACATCATAAACCTCGAACCTAAAGGAATCATAAAATGACCGAACAAACCTTAGAGAAATCCGAAGCGAAATCCATAAGTAAAAAATTTGTCACGATGGATGCCGGCGAAGCGGTCGCTCATGTCGCTTATCGCATTAATGAATGCATTGCTATTTATCCTATTACGCCGTCTTCGACCATGGGGGAATGGGCCGATGAATGGGCCTCCCAGGGTAAGAAAAATATTTGGGGAACAGTTCCTTCCGTGGCTGAATTGCAAAGCGAAGGCGGAGCTGCCGGTGCGGTGCATGGTGCGCTTCAACGTGGTGCTCTGACCACAACCTTTACGGCGTCGCAAGGTCTTCTTTTGATGATTCCGAATATGTATAAGATCGCGGGGGAACTTACGTCCATGGTCATGCATGTTTCCGCTCGCTCGCTCGCGTGCCAGGCCCTTTCGATCTTTGGCGATCATTCAGATGTGATGTCAGTTCGACAGACCGGTTATGCTCTTCTTGCCTCAAATTCGGTTCAGGAAGCCATGGATTTTGCATTAATCGCCCAGGTCGCGAGTCTCGAGTCCCGCATTCCTTTCCTTCATTTCTTTGATGGTTTCCGCACTTCGCATGAAGTTCAAAAGATCAGCCTTCTTTCTGACGACCAGATCCGCGCGATGATCAACATGGCCAAAGTTCTGGAACATCGTGCCCGCGCCCTTTCTCCGGATAGCCCCGTGCTCCGTGGTACCGCGCAGAACCCGGACGTTTATTTTCAAGGTCGCGAGACGGTTAATAAGTTCTATGACGTATGCCCCAATATGGTTCAGCAGGCGATGGATAAGTTTGCGACGCTCACCGGACGGAAATACCAGCTTTTCGAATACATCGGAGCTAAAGACGCGGAACAGGTTGTCGTGATCATGGGTTCCGGCGAGGAAGTGGCCGCGGAGACGGTGAAGGCTCTGAATGCCAAAGGCGCGAAGGTTGGCTGTCTCAAGGTTTCTCTTTACCGTCCGTTTGATGTGAAGCGTTTTGTGAGCCTTCTGCCACAAACGACCAAGAATTTGATCGTGCTCGATCGCACCAAAGAGCCGGGCGCTATCGGCGAGCCTCTTTATATGGATGTCGTCGGAGCGCTTCAGGAAGCTTCGCAGAATGGCTGGTCGAAGTTCAATCAAGTCCCGAAGATCTATGGTGGTCGCTACGGGCTTTCCTCCAAAGAATTCACGCCAGCGATGGTGAAGGGGATCTTGGATGTCTTCACGGCAGGTAAAGGCAAGCACGGGTTCACGATCGGGATCAACGACGACGTCACTCACACCAGCCTTTCTTACGATCCGGAATTTTCGATCGAGTCCGATTCCACAAAGCGCGCTCTTTTTTACGGTTTGGGCGCGGACGGGACGGTTGGCGCGAATAAAAACTCCATCAAGATCATTGGCGAGAACACGGAAAATTACGGTCAGGGCTATTTCGTCTACGATTCCAAGAAATCCGGCGCGATCACGGTGTCGCATCTCCGTTTTGGCCCCGAGCCTATCCGTTCGCCGTACTTGATCAGTAAGGCGCATTTCGTTGCGTGTCACCAGACCGTGTTCCTTGAAAAGTACGACATGCTCCGCAATATCGTGCCGGGCGGCACATTTCTTTTGAACGCTCCCTGGAGCGCGGAGGAAGTATGGCCGAATATTCCGCTCGAAGTTCAGAAGCAGATCCTTGAGAAGAAACTGAAATTTCATGTGATCGATGCTTACAAAGTTGCGGCAGACAGCGGGATGGGGATGAGGATCAACACGATTATGCAGGTCTGCTTTTTTGCAATTTCCGGCGTTTTGCCGCGTGAGCAGGCGATCGATGAAATTAAAAAATCGATCAAGAAAACTTACGGCAAGAAGGGTGAGGACGTGGTCCAGCAGAACCTGAACGCCGTGGATATGACACTGGCGCATCTTCATGAGGTTAAGGTGCCTGCCGTTGCCGATAGCAAGCTCAGGAGATTGGCTCCTGTGACATCGAATGCTCCCGCGTTCGTTAAAGATGTACTGGGTCTTATCATCGAAGGTCGTGGGGATGAACTTCCCGTGAGCGCGATGCCGGTAGACGGGACATTCCCGACCGCAACGACTCAATACGAGAAGCGCAATATCGCACTTGAGATACCCGTTTGGGAGCAGGATCTTTGTATTCAGTGCGGCAAATGTAACTTTGTGTGTCCGCATGCCGTGATCCGTATGAAGGTCTATGATCCGAAGTATCTTGAGAAT
>JBAXGK010000179.1:0-4726 GCA_037139435.1 Candidatus Omnitrophota bacterium
ACACCAGCAGAGGTCTTTAAATCCTCAGCTGTTGCACTTGCTGGTTGAATTCAGGGACAATGAAAATCAATGCAAAACGTTAGTCGCCATTCTCAGCGCGGGAGGCTATGACGCGCGTGCTGCACGAACGGCCTCCGAAGCGATCGATGCTGTTAAGGCGTCACCTCCGGATCTTGTCCTGTTGGACCTTGTTCTAAAGGGAGATAAGGACGGAGTGGAGCTATTTAGGGATATTAAGAAGATCTCCCCGAGGACCAAGGCAGTCTTGATCACGGGACATGCGATAGACGGGTATAGCGTGCTAAGAAATGCCTGGATGGAGGAGGGGATCGTTGAGGAATATTTGCGTAAAGAAATAGACCCCGATGAGTTGCTCGCAGCGATTGTCAAACATACAAAGGGGATCGTAGATGCCTGAAAAAACGACCGTTTTAGTCGTCGATGATGAGGTGAATATTTGTAGCACCTTGGCAAAAATATTGGAGCTAAAAGGCTATGAGGTTGCTCAGGCGGAAAGCGGCTCATCTGCCGTGCAGATGTTCCGGAACAGGGCTTTTGATGTTGTGTTAATGGATATCAGAATGCCTGGGATGAATGGAGTCGAGGCCTGCAAGGAAATGAAAAAAATAAAACCGGAAACGGCTGTCATTCTTATGACAGCCTTTACCATGGATGAGATCTTGCATGAGGCGCTTCGGGAGGGTGCTTATGCGGTGGTCCACAAGCCCCTCGATATGGATACGGTGACCAACATGATCGAAAAGGCGAGGGATGGATTATTCATAACGGTAGTGGATGATGATCGTGAAATCAGCAGGGTGATGAAATTTCATTTAGAAAAAAAAGGTTATAGCGTGACGACCTGTTGCTCTCCCCAGGAAGCGATCACGGTGGCCAAAGGACGACGGCAGGATATCTTTTTTATTGATATAAGACTTCCGTCTCTCAATGGGTTGGAAACATATCTGGAACTTAAAAAGATCGATCCGAACATTGTTGCAGTCTTAATGACGGCTCATCGCGGCGAAGCAGATGAGCTTATAAGGCGGGCCATCAAGCAAGGCGTCTACACTTGTCTTTACAAACCCTTCGATATGAAGCAGGTCATCGATGTTGTTGGTGAGATTAATATCGGAAGGCATAAAGCCTGAGGTGTTTAACATGGGGTGTGAGGTCTCTTATGATCGATAGCAAGATAAGTCTTTTGATCGTGGATGACGATGCCAATACCCGGAAGACTTTCGGCGATATTTTGAAGCTTAGGGGCTACGACGTGGAGGGCGCAGGCACGGGGGCCGAGGCTATTGCTTGTGTCCAAAAAAAGTTTTTTAACATCGCCGTGATCGACATGAAACTTCCAGATATTTCGGGATTTGATGTTCTGGAGAAGATCATGAAGATCCATGAGGATATGGTTCCCATCGTGATTACCGCGTACGCTTCCATGGACTCGGCCATTGAGGCTATGAATCGGGGGGCCTACTCCTATGTGACCAAGCCGGTCAATATGGATGAGGTTTTTTCGGTGTTAAACCGCGCTCTTGAAAAACAGCGGCTATCAATCGAGAACAAGAGGTTGCGGGAACGTTTTTCGATGGCGGCCGATGCGGCGGGTATCGGTGTCTGGGAGTACGATGTTGCCCAGGATGTCCTCATTTGGGATGATTGGATGTGGCGGCTTTATGGTCAAAAACCGGAGGCTTTCGCCAGTGCCTCCGAGGCATGGGCGAAAGGCGTGCATCCCGATGACCAGGGACGAATCAAACAAGAAATCCAGATGGCCCTACGCGACGGAAATGTTTTTTATTCGGAATTTCGTGTGGTGTGGCCGGATGGCGGGGTGCGGTATCTGATGGCGTCTGCGCGGGTAGTCCGGGATAAGGCAGACAAGTCGATTCGCATGGTGGGCATCAATTATGATGTCACCGAACGGAAAAAGGTTTTGGAGAAATTGACGGAATTGTCCGAAATGAAATCCGTCTTTGTCTCGATGCTCTCCCATGAATTTAATTATCCTCTTACCATTATCGGCGGCGGATTGGACCTTGTGTTGGATGGTCTGGCTGGAAGTCTCAGCGAAAATCAGCGGCATTTCCTCAGTTCCGCAAAAGATAATGCTGAAAGATTAGGTCGCCTCGTTCGCGATGTCTTGGATTTTGAAAAACTGGAACTTGGAAAGATGCAGATAGATATCCAGAAAAACGATTTGAACGAAGCGGTCATGGAAGCTTGTGAGGGTGGGCGTTTTTTGTCTAAAGGGAAGAAGCTGAGTTTTTCCTTGAACCTGGATAAGGATTTGCCGAAGATTTTGTTCGATCGAGACAAGATCCTCGGGGTTCTTACCAATCTGATCGGGAATGCCGTCATCTATACCAAGAAAGGGGGCATCACGGTCACGACCCAACGGGAAAGTAACGTTGCTCATGTCGTGGTGCAAGATACCGGACCTGGGATCAAGCGTGAGGATCTCGGGAAGCTTTTTCAGCCCTTTATGCAGTTTCATGAATTAAAGGGGAGGAAAAAAGGCGGGACGGGTCTGGGGTTAGCTATTTCGAAAGAGATCATTCTTGCGCACCACGGAAAGATATGGGCTGAGTCTGAGGTCGACAAAGGAACTGCCATGCACTTCAATATTCCGATCCAAGAAAGCGATGGCGTTCGGGATTCGTAACTATGATCGCGCTGGGCGTTCTCGGAGAAGGTGGAGCCATAAGCTTTTGTTAAGACTTCTGTTCCTGAAAGTGCGCGATCGTATTTATTCAATTCTTCAGAAACCCCTTCTGCTGAACCAGCTTTGAAACTGAAGGCTTCAAATCCCGTAAAAAGAGTGTCATGCTTCCCATGAGTCAATGGGCAATTTCTGTGGATTTTCTAATGTTACTTGCGACCTGCCCTGACCTTGATTGAAGTTTCGTGATTACAAGGTATTTCCAACTTAATCCTTTGTCCACAGTTTTGGGGAAGGTCGCGAAAAAATTCAGAGTCGTATGGGGCAGAACGAGCAGCTTTTAATCAACGAGCAAAGAACCCATGCTCTGAGGCGTTATGAGAAGGTTTTGGGATTGTAGTGTGTAATGGTTGCATTCTTGGGGTCCGTAGCGTATAATCTCGGCAGATGCTAAGTCTCAGTAAATACTGAGACATCTAAACAATCGAGATATCATTATGGAAGGCCAGATCGTACAAAACATCTTCAGTGACTGTTCATCTATTATCCTTCGGGGGATGTTGGGGGAGCCTGACAGAAAATGGACGACGCTCGACTTCGCTGCGCGGGGTGTTTCCAAGGGGCTCGCAAGTGAAGTCCTGGCCAGGGCTGAGTCCCTTGGGTATGTGGAGCGGGTCCGGAAAGGGCCCGGAAGCTACAGCCGTCTTATCCGGAAAGAAAAGCTTCTTAAGGATTGGACGAGCCAATATGCTTTCGAGAGGAATCCTCAGACCTTTTATTATTATCCCAAGCGGGACTTTCTTGAGGTTTGCACCCGCTATCTCGGAGATAAGAAGATTTCATACGCTCTGACGCTCTTTAGCGCGAGCCGATTGATTGGAGCTTATGTTAAGGATGACCGGCATTTTCTTTATCTCGATCTCGATAGGGGGCAACTTCTCCCATTCCTTAAAGAAATGGCGCTTCAGACAGGCCTTTTGAAGCTTGTTCAGGGCGGCAATGTCTGTTTTTCCGTGCCGTTTTACAGGAGTTCCGTTTTCAAGGATTCTAAAACAGCACAAGGCTACCCCGCGGTTTCAGATCTTCAGCTCTATCTGGACCTTATGGGGTTTCCGCCTTCAGGTCCAGAAGAGGCCGCTCACCTGCTCTCTTCATATATTAGGAAGGGAGAAAGCTTTGTCTGATCTTGAGAAGCTTGAATCCGGATTTCTGGATACGCTGGCGGTCTTAAAAGACGTGCTGCCCGAGATTCTCGTTGTCGGGGGGTGGTGTCCGTATCTTTATGCCCGATATCTTTGGAAGAAACCGATCCCTAAAATTCCGACCACAACGGATATCGATCTTGGAGTGCTTGAGACGGGCTCCAGGCATTTTGACGTCACGGTCTATGAAAAGCTCAAATCAGCCGGTTATGCCCTGGAGCGGATTTATGCGGGCGAAGAATTGCCGGTCGAGTTCGTCTACAAGAGAAAGACCGTGGAGCTTAAAGTGGAGTTCATCACTTCCTTTGAAACATCGGATGATACCCTGAACCGATTCCTTGGAAGCGAGCTAGCCTGCAATCGAATAGAGGTTTTTGAGCTGCTCTTGAGGCAGGCCGTGTCCGTTCCGATAAAAGTCAAAAACGAATTGTTGACCGTCAAAATTCCCCCGCCTGAAATATTCTTTTATCACAAGGCGATCACGTTTGTGATGCGCTCTGAGGAGTTCAAGCGGGACAAGGATCTGTTCTATGCCTACTTCATGCTCAAATTCCATCCCGATAAGGAGGCTCTTCTCGCGACTCTGGCGGGCTTGGAAAAGGACGATTACTTCAGGGCTTTTGGCGAGAACATCCGCGAGTATTTGTCCGATTATTCTTCGCCGGGATATCTTATGCTTAGGCCGTTTCTACGGGGCTGGATCGAGGAGGGGAGCATCAACGGAGAGATCCAGAATGCTTTCAAGGAAATCTTCCGCCTTCTATAACGGTGCCCCTGAGTTTTTCGCTTTCCGAATGGTAGTCCCTACCTCCTGAATAGGAATCAATAAAAGTAAGAAGC
This sequence comes from Candidatus Omnitrophota bacterium, assembly GCA_037139435.1. Classification (GTDB taxonomy): domain Bacteria; phylum Omnitrophota; class Omnitrophia; order Omnitrophales; family Aquincolibacteriaceae; genus Aquincolibacterium. The sequence continues at coordinate 4,711 of JBAXGK010000179.1, forward strand.
CTCCGTTGTTATAATG
>JBAXGK010000180.1:0-4706 GCA_037139435.1 Candidatus Omnitrophota bacterium
CTTTATCCTCAGAGCTGAGTTCTGGATATATGGGCAAGGCTAATACCTCGTCGGCTATCCCGTCTTTACTAGCGCATTGGCTGGCATACTCCGCGAACATTTTCGCTGCGGTAATCCGGAAAACGTCCCCGACGTTCCCGAATGAATCATCACACCGTTCGAAAATCTCGTCATCGCGCTTGTAAAAATCAATCAAGGCACTCACTCCGACCTGAGGATCTTTGATCGTCTCTTTCAATTGTTCAAGAGCGCCAGTAATCATAAGCGCTAATTCCGGTGCCTGACTGCGCCAAAACATATCCCTGCGGTTTTTCGCCGCGGTCACAGCTTTCTTGAAATTCTTGGCTGCCTGCGTATCTGAAGTAGTCATGAAGTCTTTTCCAGCCGTCACAGATTCAACCTCTCTAATTTGCTGGTATTTCTTTTCAAGTGTATCCGGGCTAACCTCAGTCATGCGGCTGCCTCAATAGCCTTAATCCGGTACTGCGGGACCTTTTACAGGGACGCGACTCCCATCCATGGTCAACCGCCCAATGAGTGACATCTCAATAAGCCTCGTAGACATCATAGGCCAATGTCAAAAAGGCTCCCACGTCTTGCGGTAAAATTCCGCCATCCAATGTTTCTTCGTACATTTTGATATTCGTATCAATCACCTGCTTGATTCTCTCCTCGACGAAGGTCTCACCTTTGTAACCCCAGCTGGCTCCATTACCGGAGTGGAATGTAATTTGATAGAAATCTTCCGCCTTGCGCTTATCCACCCTAAGCGTAGGCGGATTCCCGGCAAAGCGCGTATTCCCAATCAGGTCCTGCAGCACATTCGGCTCAGTTTCTTTAGGCAGACTTAAAAAAAACATGCTGTCGATCATCCAGGATTCTCTGGAACAGCTCAGCTTTCCCTTAAAGAATGCCTTGTTTGTATCCAAAATATCGAAAAGCAGAAAAGTAAGCGCTCTTGAGTAGCCGCCACTCAGCTCAAATTCAGGCTTAGGACGCTCAATGGGGCTATAGGGATAATCCGTTTTTTTCAGATGATCATGAATGACAGGCCAGAACCTCATTAAAAGCAAAGTGTTGATGTGTTTCTTTGCGTCTGGATTTTCAAAAAAAACGATGTCTTGAGCGGAGTCCGCTCTCCCTGCTTCCGCAAGGATCCAATTCTTTTTACGAGACATTCATGACCTCACAGCACTTTTTGTATTTCTTCCCGCTACCGCACGGACAGGGATCGTTTCGGCCCGTTTTGGGACCGGGACGAACATAAGGCCGCGCACCCTTAAATAAATTGCTCACAATCGATTCGTGCTTTTCCCCGCACTGACGGCACAAACCTTCTCCGTGTGGATGAAGATGAGTATCCTCTCCCCCAGCGTCTTCCTCATACAGGGCTTTATCCTCCTCGTCGTCCTTATCCCCCGGGAATGGATAAATCTCATAGGGAATCCCCTTTTCCATCATTCTCCGGAAGAAAAACGCTTTCTGTTTCAGCACAGCTTCCCGCGCCGAAGTCTTTCCGGCCCCTACCGGTTTAATCACCTCCCGTTCAAAAACACCTCTGATCTCCGCCGCGGTTTCCTCTTCAAAAACATAAGCCGTACCATTGGCGATCATCCGGATGCCGCCGACACAGATCACGCGCATGAACATCAGGTCTCCCGACAAGGCGTTATCTGCCAAAGAGGGATCCCACAGGAAAAAGTTTTTGTTCAGGGCCAAGAGGTCTGTGACAAAAGCGCCAAAGTGATCCACCCGCTTTTCGACACGGAAAAGAGAAAGTTCCGCGTTCTTCAGTCGGTCAAGCACGTAACGCTCCTTCCGGGAATGACACGTGGCAGACTCTCGGGTATACCGTTCGATCCAGCTTTCACCCTCGATCGGAACGTCCCAGATGGCATGATCCGTAAAGCGTTCTATCTCCTCGTCTTCGTTCTCCTTCCAGGTCCTGACATGAGCCAATTCTTCTTCCGCGAGATCGTAATATTTCTTCGGCATCTGCTCAATGATCTCGTCAAGAAGGTCCACTTCAATTCGCCGCCAATACTGGTAACGATAGAAACGGCAACGAACGTAAAACCTCAGGATTTTCCTAAGGATGCGCCAGAACCACGCCCGCCCAGATTCAATCCAATCCTTGATATTCATGATGATCCTCATGATCAGACCGCCGCTTGCAATCAACCGTTTCTCACCAGCAGAATCAATCTCGCCTTTTAGTGAACATTCGAGATCCGAGCATTCTTTTCTTCCTTCGAGAATGCGGACACAGCAGCGCCGATTTCCTCAAAAGAAACGGGATAATAATTCCACACCTCAACACAGAGGTTCACAACCAAAGACTTATCGTTAAGACGCTTGACCTTATATTTATCGTGGACATGCCCGCACAAATTCCAGGGCACGTTCGGATCAGCGTCTTCTGCCCTATGGGTCATGCAAATATCCTTTGAACCGTAGCGGATATACATCTTGGTGATGATCGTCCGAAGGCTGTTGTTCCGGTCGTGATTACCCTTGATGAAAATGAACTTGCCATTCAGCATCTTTTCGAACTGGCGATATTTCTCAACACCGCCTTCCTTGCCGCCCTTGAAAATAAAGTCGCCAAGGAAAAATACGGTATCCTCCGGCTTAACCCGTTCGTTATGCCGCTTGATGATCGTCTCGTTCATTTCCTCAACCGTCTCAAACGGCCTATTGCAATATCGAATAATATTGAAGTGCGAGAAATGATAATCCGATGTCCACCAATAATTCATTGCTTAATCCCGTTAATTTCCTCTTCTAAAATCCGTAATTTTTCGATGATACGGTCGAATTTCGGCGGTTCTTCAAAAAACATCTCTTGCATCTGACGGTAATCGTTTTTGAGCGTACCCATCTGATCTTCGCGAGGCAATAACCGTAGACCCGCAGGTGTCGCTTCCCCATAGTGCGCCTTCGTATCTCTGAAAAATAAGGCCTTATGTTCAGCGACGTCTTTTAAGAGCGAAATATGCTCCAAAGCTTTTTTGTAAATGGGGGATCCTGCCATGGCATAGATGTCATAATAGTGCCGGGACATCCGTGGAGGCACGTTCTTCTCCGCGGGGCGATAGTAGATCATATGCAGAATGGTCGCCTTCTCCCAAAAGGTTCTCTCCGCGGCCAAAACACGGACCCATGTGCCTTCAATAGCCATCTTGCCTGATGCATTTGCAATGTAAGGTTTGACAGGCATGGTCTCAATCGGCCAGTGATCCGATCTTGCGCCAAATTCAACTTTAACAATAGGCTGGATATAATGATCCGTGCTGCTTGCTATCACATTGGGATACCGGAACAAAACCGTCTGCTTGTCTTTATCGGAAGGATCTATTTCTATTTCCCATTTCCCCAAACCAGATATCACGGGAGCTGCTTGATCCCTTAATTCGGGAATAATCTGGTCACTGATTTTTTTCCGGCATGCTTGATTCAGTCGTTCCAGCCGTCTTTGGTTTTCCTTCCCGCTTTGGTTCTTGTCAGGGTCGATAGACCCCGGGCCCAGTAAAAAAGGCCTCTCGATTGAAATATCCACATCCTCGGAAAATCGTTTAATAATGCTGTAGCACTTTGAAAGAGAGGTTCCTCCTTTGAATGTCAAATGACTGCCTACGGCAGGTAATGAGAAAAGGATTTTGAGCATCCAGCATACCCAGAAGTCTTTTTCGATAAGCTGCGGCATCACGTCCAGCTTATCCGCAACTACTTTAAAATAGACTTGCCGGTCCCCCTCCTTTAGCAACAAAAAATTATCCATGTTGTCCTTGCCGCGATAATAGTCTGAAGATATCCCCTATCCATACCGGCGCGTAACGGATATCGTTCGCAAACTGTTTTTTTTCCTTCTCGGAAAATCCGTTTTTAAGTTTTTCGATCATGGTTGCATCGACATGATTTTTTCCTAAATAACGCAATGCCTGGATCACCAAGCCGCTTGATTTTCCCGCCGTCGCCATATTTTTAGGAGTGGTTCTTTTTAATACGATTTTTCTTTTCCCTATTTGCACTGTACGATTTGATCCATCAGTCAGAAACACTATTTTTGCCGGAACCTGTTCGGTTAGACTTAATAGGTTGGCGGCATACGCGCCGGAAGGCTGTATTCTTAAATTATCTCTTCCCGCCAGAGCTTGGGCTACGCGCTCATAATCAGGCGGTAACGCTCCAAAATCAGGATGAGCCTTGGGATAATCGTATACCCCACGCGCCAAACGGCGAACCGTGCCTGATCTGGCCAGCCTTACCAGAGATTGAGCTACAGCAGTACGTCTTCCCAAATCAAGAAAATGATTAGGAGTAAAGACCCAACCCCTCTTTTTACCATATATCATGCTAACTATCTTGTTTTCAATGCTTTGTGTCATATAGATACCCTCGATTTAGTCACAAGAAGTATAGGCTTTTTGTGACACATATCAAGCTGTTTTTAAGCCATTTTCTCTATTTTTAAATTCGAATCGCAGGATCGGCCTGTAAAACCCCATGTCGGGATTTCCGCACAAATTACGCGATTAAAACATGCCGTCTATGTTGTCGATTCGCCTCAAAGCCGCAACATTAAAAATCGTCAGTTTGAGACAAGATGACGCTCCAGGTGTTCATACTTCGTCCAAAACGCAGGCTTGCGGCCATGCAGTTGTTTGATTTTTTGCGCATAGTCGGCATGCGGCTCGATCCCTCTC
>JBAXGK010000181.1:0-4704 GCA_037139435.1 Candidatus Omnitrophota bacterium
GGTTCATTCATCCGACGACAGAGAAACCCCTGCTAGTCATGGTCACTTCCAATGAAGGGTTCATGGGAGACCTTAATTTCCAGGTCATGGATTCCGCACTCTTGCGGGCGGGCTCCCAGGACGCGGAGTTTATCGTGGTGGGCGAGTCCGGCGCGAGATATCTGAAGGACGCCGGGAAAAAACACAATTCTTTCAAGGGGGCGCCGAACGCGGAAGGGCGAGGAGTGCTCGCCCGGGCGATCAAGCAGTACATCACTAAAGGCATCAGGGAAGAGAGCTTCGGCCGGATCACGATTTTCTATCCCAGCCCGATCTCGTTTTTGCAGCAAAAGGTGGAAGCCGTGGAGCTTTTTCCTTTGACGGGACTTTTTCCCGAGCGCGAAAAAAAAGAGATCGAGCCGGGCTTGATCCTGGAGTCGCCGGAGGAGGGGATCATCGAATATCTTGCCGAGGCATTCATCGAGAATAAACTTATTGAGATTCTGGAGGACAGCAAGCTCTCGGAGTTTTCCGCCCGCGCGGTGCATCTTGAAAGGAGCGGGCAGGAGCTTGTGGAGAAGCGGAAGCTGCTGCAGCGGCAATATTCGCACGCGATGCATGAACTGATCGATAAGAATACCCGGGAGTTATTCTCCTCCCAGATCATTATCAAGCATAAAACAGTTACTACGGAGATGCCTACTGTCGGCGTGTGAGCGCGTAAGCGGGTTGGCGGGAATACGAGCTGGCGCGTTAGCGAGTGAACGAGTTCAAGGGTTGTTGAAGGGTTTTAAATCCGAAAATTCGAATACCCGAAAACTCCTACACAAGTAAAACCGCACACCGACACACAAGTGTGCAGATGAACTGACGAAAGGAAATTATGACGACAGGGTGTAGGGCGAAGGGGACCGTGATCGCGGCGCAGGGACCGATCGTGGATGTTCAGTTCAAGTCCCTGAAGGACCTGCCGGCGATCCATGAGACCGTTACAGTAAAGACTTTCGACGGAAGGGTGATCGTGCTTGTGGTGGCCGAGCATCTTCAGAATCTGGTGGTCCGTTGCCTGTCCTTCGGCCCGACGGTCAACCTCAAGCGCAATGCGGAAGCCGAGGCCTCGGGCGGGCCGCTGAAGATTCCCGTGGGCGAATGCCTTTTCGGCCGCATCATTAATGTGACGGGCGAGCCGATCGATAATAAGGGCAAGATCGACGCGAAAGTGATGGCCAGCACCGAGAAGGATATATCCCGGGCCTATTTGAACCCGGACCGCCTGATCGTCCAGGAGCCGCAGCTCCTCGAAACCGGCATCAAGATGGTCGATCTTCTGTTCCCGATGATCAAGGGCTCCAAGACGGGGCTTATCGGCGGCGCCGGTCTCGGGAAGACGGTTCTCATGTTGGAGCTGATCCACAATGTCATCGCCAAGCACGAAGGGGTTTGCGTTTTTACGGGCGCCGGGGAACGTATCCGTGAAGGCAATGAGCTTTATCTGGAGTTTGAGCGGCAGAAGATGCTCGGCAAGATCATGTTCGCCTATGGTCAGATGAATGAGCCGCCTGGCGCCAAATACGGTATCGCGTTCACGGGCATCACAATGGCGGAATATTTACAGGAGCAGAATAACGAGGTGCTTTTTTTTATTGATAACGTTTACCGCTTCGTGCAGGCGGGTGCAGAAATGTCCACATTGCTGGGGAGGGTGCCGTCGGAGACCGGGTATCAGCCGACGCTGGCTTCGGAGGTGAGCTCTTTTCAGGAGCGCATCCGCACTAAGGAAGGTGGCTCCATCACTGCGATCGAGACGGTGTACGTGCCCGCCGACGATCTGACGGACCCAGCGGTCGTGACGATCTTTAGCTACCTTAATTCCATCATCGTGCTTTCCCGCGAAAGGAGCCAGCTGAAGCTTCATCCCGCGATCGACCCGCTGCTTTCTTCTTGCAGCAATCTGGACCCGACGATCGTCGGGCGTGAGCATTTCAATATCACGCAGGAGGTCATGAGGATCTTCACCAAATACAAGGAACTGAAGAAGATCGTGCCGGTGGTCGGGATCGAGGAGCTCGCCAAGGAAAGCAGGACGCTCTATGACCGAGCCCAAAAACTGGAAAATTTTCTGACGCAGCCTTTCTTTGTGGCTGAAGGTTATACGGGGCGGAAGGGGGAATACGTGCCGCTCAAGGATACGCTGGAAGGCTGCGAAAAGATCATCAATGGAAGTATGGACGAGGTCCCGGAGTACAAGTTCTACTCGATCGGGAAAATCGCAGACGCGTTAAAGGACTAGGAGCGGGTATGTCGATCAGACTAGGAAAAGTGATGGTTGAGGAAAAGCTGATCACTCCGGACGAGCTGAACCATGCTCTGTCCGAGCAACAGAAAACCAAGGAGATGCTTGGGGGGATCATTGTTCGTCTTGGCTTCGTCACGGAGAAGAACATGCTTAAGGCCCTAGCCAAGCAGCAGGGCATCCCCTTTATCGAACTCACGAAGCATGTGATCGAGGAACGGGCGCTGAAGGCCGTTCCTGGAAAATTTGTCTGGCATTACAAGATCATGCCGGTGAGCCTCGAGGGGGATCTACTGACGGTGGCGCTTGCGGACCCTTTCGACATGCTGCCCATCGACGATCTTGAAACGCATCTCGGATTCAAGGTCGGGAAAGTCTTGGCGGCGTCCGCGGACATCGCGGCGGCGATCAAGAAATATTACGGGGTGGGCGCGGAGACGATCGACCGCATTCTTTCAGACGAAGCGCGGCCCGCCGGAGAGACTCTTCCTTCGAACGATGAAAAGGTTGAGGATCTCGAGAAACTTGCGGAGTCCGCGTCGGTCGTCAAGCTGGTCAACCAGATCCTTCAGGAAGCCATCACGGAGCGGGCCACGGATATTCATATCGAACATTTCCGTGGTGAGCTCATCCTGCGCTACCGGATCGACGGCATTCTGTATGATGCCTCGGTCAGCGAGAAGATCAAGTATCTTCATCTGGCCATCGTTTCGAGGATCAAGGTGATGTCGGCTTTGGATATCGTCGAGCGGCGGATGCCTCAGGACGGCCGAGCCAAGGTGAAGATCGGGCCACTGGAGTATGAGCTGCGCGTCTCTATCATCCCGACGCTTCACGGGGAGAACATCGTTATCCGAATCCTGCCGACGACACTGCTCTTTGATATAGCGGACCTTGGGGTCTCCAAGAACGACAGGGGGATCCTCGAGCAGCTGCTTAAAAAAGCTTATGGCATTATTTTTGTGACCGGGCCGACGGGGAGTGGGAAGACGACGACTTTGTATGCCTGCCTTAGCAAGCTAAACTCGCGCGAAAAAAAGATCGTCACGATTGAAGATCCTATTGAATACGAACTGCGGGGGATCTCTCAGACGCAGGTCAACACCAAAATCGATCTCACCTTCGCGCAGTTGCTGCGGAGCATGCTGCGACATGACCCGGACGTGATGATGGTCGGGGAAGTCCGGGACCGGGAGACGGCGGAGGTCACGATCCAGACCGCGCTGACAGGGCATCTGGTGTTCTCCACCCTTCACACGAACGATGCTGCGAGCGGTGTCACCCGCCTGATCGATATCGGGATCGAGCCGTACCTTGTGGCGTCTTCGGTGATCGCGTTCGTGGCGCAGAGGCTTGTCCGTATCATCTGCAAAGAATGCAAGGAGCAGGTACCGCTTTCGGAGCTTGGGTTTAACGAAGGTCAATTGAGGGCCGAGGGATTTCACGGGGATCAAAAAACACTAGTCTACCACGGCAAAGGCTGCAAGGCCTGTAACAGCACGGGCTATAAGGGCCGAGCGGCCATTTATGAGATCCTTCTGGTGAACGAAGAGATCAAGAGCCTTATCTTGACGAAGGCGCCTTCCAACATCATTAAGGATAAAGCCGTGAAGCTGGGGATGCATACCCTGAAGCAGGACGGATGGGAGAAGGTTCTGGCGGGTGTGACCACTCCCGAAGAAGTCCTGCGCGTGACCCAGTTGGAAGGATAAAAATTGCCCTCCTATCAATATACCGCCAAAAAAGGTCTCTCGGAAATAGTCAAAGACACCGTCGTGGCTGACTCCCGGGATAAAGCCGTAATGCTGATCGAGGCGAAGGGGCTTTTTCCGATTAATGTTACGGAGATTACTCCGGCGCAGGCTCCTGCCGAAAATCCGGGAAAGGTGCCTGGTGCCGTGCAGAGGGCGGGTTCGCACGATCTGGACACCTTCCTGTGGCAGCTCGCGAGCCTTATGCGGTCGAGCATCCCTCTCCTGCGGGCTTTGACGCTGATCGCGAAGCAGACGAAGCACCGGGCGCTGAAGGCCGTGGTCCAGGATATCGAGGGCCGGATACGTCAGGGGGAACTGCTCTCCGAGGCTATGGAAAAATACCCGGGGATCTTTAACAACCTGACAATGAGCCTGATCCGGACGGGGGAAAGGGGCGGATCGCTTGACGTGGTGTTATACAAGCTGGCGGAGCATCGCGAAAAAGAGCAGGAGATGAAACGCAAGATACAGTCGGCTTTGGCGTATCCGATGATCGTAGTCACGACCGGAATAGGCACCATGTTCCTGATGTTTACCGTTTTTCTTCCGAAATTGACCAAGCTCTATGCCGGAATGAAACAGGAATTGCCTCTGGTGACGAAGCTTCTTATCGCGATGAGCGGCTTTATGTCCCGCTACTGGTATGTGTTCGTGATCGGCCTTGTTTTTTTGATCGCA
>JBAXGK010000182.1:0-4693 GCA_037139435.1 Candidatus Omnitrophota bacterium
CGAGTGGATTTAAGGCTGAGATCACACAACGTGATGCGAGTTCTTATTATCCTACTGACACAACGATTCCTATTGGCACAATTGATACCACAGCGAAGACGAATACCGAAAGCAATACGTACAAATTTGCTGAGTCCTTCGGGTTGCGTTTTAAGGCGATTCCTCGCACGGCGCTCTACACGGATCTTTCCTTTGAGCAGTCGACGAATCATTTGATAGTCAATCGACAAGGTGTTAACGGAGCAGCCGTGGTCGCATCGAATTCAAGCGATAATCAAACCCGTGACGGAATTATTCTTGAACCGGTGATCAATTGGGTGGCTGGCGCCGATTTCCAGCCCTTTCAGAGGGTCAACCTTACGTCCCAGTTCCGGTTACGTGATAAGAACATGCAATTCCATGATCGTTATCGGATCCGGCCTTTTGAAGGGCAGGTTTTTTTGAAGAAACTCCATACCACGAATCTTGGATTTACCCAGCGCGCGACTGCCCGTCTTTGCAGCTGGTCGCAGACCTCTTTTCGATATTTGTTCGATGATACGAATTATATTTCACGTGCCATCACCGAGACGGGTGGTGGGGATGCGAATGAGAAGGCAAAGATGCTTTCGAATACGTTTATCTATGACTTGAGTGTCTACCCGCGTTCCAATCTTTCGATGACAGGCTCATTTACGCAACGCTATGACCAAACTAAGACAGTTCAAGCCACCAGCATGCCCACGGCCCAACTTGTTCCGACATTTACCTCTAATTTCTCCACCTGGATGTTCAGCACGGATTATCAGCCGCATGACAAAGTTCACTTGGACGGATCGCTTTTTTATACCACGGCGAACAATAGTTCTGACTTTACCAGCGCTCAGCAGCAAAACAATCTTATTTATTATGGCTCCAATTACAATCAGCTCGGCTTGACGATTGGCTGTAAATGGGATATCCGAAAGGATCTATCCGTTACGCCGCAATATGGGTTCCAGCGCTATATGCCCGGGAGGAATAGCGGAATCGGCGGCGCCTATGACGCTCAGATCCTAAGCCTCGGGATCACTTCGACCTGGGGCTGATTTTTCTCTCTGTTTGCGACGATCTTTCCTCTGGCTCAAAATGATTCCCACGGTTCGTCCGTAGTGATAAACTTTACGCCTTGAGTAATCCCTATTCCGACTGTCATTCCCGCGAAAGCGGGAATCCAGCTGAGGATCCCCGACCTGCCCGAGGCAGGCATTCGGGGATGACTGGGGATACGCGTTTCAGCAGATCTATTCCATGAAGGATTTATTTATGTCTCTGCCTATCGTGATCCTGGGTGCTTGTTGCGCGTGTTACGGCGTTGCTTTTCTGTTGCACGTTCTTTCTTTTTCGGAGATCTGGAAAAGAGGACACCGCGTGGGTTCGGTGATGTTGCAGGCAGGGTTTCTCTTTGGAACGCTTTATTTCCTGAGCCAGGGATTCCAATCGGGTTATTTTCTTCCCGTGGTGAATATGTCAGCCGCGCTCGCTTTTTTTGCCTGGGCCCTGGCTTTTGTCTATCTTGTGTTGCTTGGGAAAGCGCGTACCGAATCCTTCGGGCTTTTCCTGGCGTTCCTTCTCTGTTTGCTCATGGCCGGATCCGTGCTGTCGTTTGGGCATGGCCGTGGTATTCAGGCCATGGTCCGGGACCATCCGTATCTACTGAACCCCACATTCGTGCTGCATGTGGTCAGTGCTTTTTTCGCGTATGCGAATTTCGCTATATCCTTCATCGCAAGCATTCTTTATCTGATCGAATGCCATGAGCTGAAAAAAAAGAAGGCGAGCAACTTCTTCCAGAAGTTACCTCCTCTAGAGCGTCTTGAGAGGATGGTCTGTCTTCCTTTGAGTTGGGGGACGCCGCTCCTTCTTTTTGCGACTGCCACAGGCCTGGTGTGGGCCAAGCATGCCTTCGGCTCGTACCTTCTTCTGGAACCTAAGACGATCGTCACGCTTGTGGTCTTGGGGTGTTATCTCTTGATCCTTTACCGTCATTGGGTCGCGGCGGTACGCGGTAAGGAGATGGCGGTTCTGAGTCTCATCGCCTTCACCGTGATTGTAGCGGGGTTTATCGAGACAGCTTTTTTATTTGGTAAACATAATTTTCTTTAAGGGGTTTGTCATTCCCGCGAAGGCGGGAATCCATCCTGGATCCCCGATGGAAGCATTCGGGGATGACGTATCGAAAAATTCGGTGCAAGTTTAACAAATGTAGCGCTTAGGAGAACAGTAACGCATGGGATTTTTTGTTATCGGCATTAACCATAAAGATTGCCCGGTCGAAGTGCGTGAGAGGCTTCACTTCACGTCACGGAAACTCCAGGATGGCCTTGCTTATGCCAAGACCCTGAAGCAGTTCTCAGAAGCGATGATCCTTTCGACCTGCAATCGCGTCGAATTCTACGGCTATTCAGACGCCGAAGATCTTCCGGAAGACGGGTTCTATGCTTTAATGAAAGAGATCCATGGCGTGGATCGCAGGGACTTCGAACACTACCTCTATCGACACCAAGGCCGGGAAGCGCTTCGTCATCTTTTCCGCGTCGCGGCGGGGCTGGATTCTCTCGTGATCGGTGAGAATGAGATTCTGGGTCAGCTTCGCGATGCCTTTCAGATAGCTCATGCTGCGGGTTCTCTGCATTCACTCCTATATCGCCTCATGGAAAAAGCACTTAAATTAGGGAAGGCAGCGCGGACAGAAACGCTCATCAACGAAGGCGCGGTAAGCATTCCCTCGGTCGCGGTAGAACTTGCGGAGAAGATCTTTGGGCAGCTGATTTCCGAGAACGTGATGGTCCTTGGGACAGGAGAGATGGCGACGCTCACGGTCAAAAATCTTAAAAACGCAGGCGCCTCGATTCGTTATGTGGTGAGTCATGATCGGGAACGTGCGGAAAAACTGACTGTCGAATGTGGCGCCGAATGGGTGTCCTTTGAGGCCTGGGAAGAAAAGGTTCCTCTGGTGGATATCTTCATTACAGCCACGAGTTGCCCTTATCCGATTGTGAAGCATGAACAGATAAAGAAGTTGATGGCGGAACGACGCCATCGGCCGCTTTTTTTGATCGATATCGCTGTGCCGCGCAATGTGGATCCTACCGTTCATCAGCTGGATGATGTGTATCTCTATAATATTGACGATCTCAAGAGTGTGGCGGACAGGAATCTGAAGCACCGGGGCCTCGAGATCGCGAAGGCTGAAGCCATGGTCGAGAAGGCCCTGGTAAGTTATCAAAGTTGGCTCGAGCAGCTGGAAGCAAGGCCCACGGTCGAGTCCTTTGAGCGGCACCTGGACAAGATCCTTGAAGACGAATTAGGGGCCTTCGCGAAAAAATCGGGTATACCGGACATGAGGAAGGACGAATTACGGGACCGGATCCGTGCTAAGTTGCTCTATGTGCCTCTTACGAAGATCAAGGAAGCCTCACAAAATGGTGGGGTAGCGCGCTACCTGCACGCTCTGCATTCTCTTTTTGATCTTGGTCCGAAGGATAAGGACCACGAATGAAGAAGCCTCTTCGTGTAGGGACAAGGACCAGTCCGCTTGCCTTGGCTCAGGTCCGCGAGATCGCGCAGGTGCTCAAAGAGGTCGCGCCCACGATGGAAATCAAGATTGTTGGCATGGACACGATGGGTGATAAAGACAAAAAAACACCGATCTCTGAAATGGAAGGGACGGATTTTTTCACCCGTGAGATCGACCAAGCGCTTCTGACGAATCGGATCGACTTTGCCGTCCATAGCGCCAAAGACCTGGCGGACCAGGTTCCTGAAGGGATCGTGATCGCGGCGACCACGAGGTCCGTAGATCCTTATGATGTGCTGGTCTCAAAGGATCATCTGAAGTTGCAGGATCTTCCGAAAGGGGCGCGAGTTGGCACGAGCAGCGAGCGCAGGAAAAAACAGCTCAGGGCGTACCGTCCTGATCTGAAGCTTGTCGATATCCGGGGCACGATGGGCGAGCGATTGGATAAGCTTTTCTCGGAAAACTTGGATGCCATCGTGATCGCCGGAGCCGGGTTGATCCGTTTGGGACTTGGGCGTCGGATCACGGAAAGAATTAGTCTTGATATCCTAAAGCCGCATCCGCTCCAAGGTTCTTTGGCCGTGGCTGTTCGCGCGAAGGATAAAGAGCTTAGGGCCCTTTTCGAAAAGCTAGACGGAAAAAAGACTTCGGTCTGTGTAGAGGCTCAAGCGGGCCGGAAGAGGGTTCTTCTTACGGGGACCCGTTCGAAGCGGTTTGAGTCCCTGGGCAAGATCATCCACGTTCCGATGATCGAGATTAAACCGGCCAGGAGTTTCAAGGTGCTGGATGCCGCGATCCTCCGGATTGACGATTACGACGGTTTTTTGTTTACGTCGCGACATGCGGTTCTTCATTTTCTGGATAGGCTCAAAAAGAAAGAGACAAGCATTGAGGCGCTTCGCCCAAAAATGATCGTCGCAATCGGAAAGACCACAGCAGATGAGCTAAAGAACTTTGGCTTGGCTGCCACGTGCATGCCCGAAGAGGAAACTGCCGAGAGCCTGGTGAAGCTCCTTGGCAAGTTTCCGGTCGAAGGAAAACGTTTTCTGATCCCGAGATCGGACCTCGCGAGGGATCTGTTGGTGGATGAATTGCGGAAGCGCGGCGCCCATGTGGATGCTGTGACCGTCTACCGCAATATCTGCCCCAAAATAA